>NZ_JAWOUH010000001.1:661179-908184 GCF_033339295.1 Vibrio sp. 704
AGCTTACGTCATCCCACCATTTGATATTGCACAGCTTCGCTGTGCTGACTTGACGCAGCTACGCTGCGAGAATCGATAGGTAGGATCTGTGTCGTATCCGTGCTCAACTGTTTTATGACCAGAAGTTACAATTTCAAGTAACTGATAGAAGTGCCTTAGCGTATATACTCACTTCTCTAATCCCAATAACCAATGTAATATGAAGTAGTCAATCAATCTTAAGGCCATGATAGTTTGAAGTTTTACGTTGTCTCCGACCTACATCTCGACATTCACGGAATACGCCGTGATTATTGGCATGACTTCGATAAAGAAGCTACTTTGATCGTTGCAGGTGACACGTCGAACGGTCTCTCAGGCATAGCATACGTAAAGAATGTACTTTGCCACCACTTTAAGACAGTCATCATCATTGCTGGAAACCATGAATGGTATAGCAATAAGAGTAAATCCTACTGTAAAAAAAGCACACTCCTTGGCGACGAATCCATTACCAAATCTGGCGTTATAAAAGATTATACGAGTTCAGTACTAGTAAAGCTTAAGGCTCATAGCGACACTACTAAAAACCTGTTCTTTTTGAATAATGAATCGATTGAGTTGGAAGGATTCACTATCTTTGGTGGAACGCTCTGGTTTCCTATCCATACATACTCTGCCGAGCTTGTAGAAGCATATTCTGAGTTGATGAACGACATTAAGTTTATTGACAGCTCAATGATTGAAGAGCAGTACAAATCGTTCGTTAAGAACCTACCAGAAAAAGTTGATCTTGTTGTTTCACATCATCTTCCTTCTAAAGAAGCCTTCGCCTCAGAAGTAAATGCCAACAGTGTCTATACTCCCTATTACCAAGCAGGGCTAAGTAATGATTTGATTTCAAGAGCGAGGTTTTGGGTGGCTGGGCATCAACATGATGCTGTAGAGAAAGTCATCGCTGACGGTAATACCACCTTAATTTGTAACCCCAAAGGATCTGTCCGCTTGAGCAGTGGATTACTTTCTAAGAAAGCTTATACCCTCTAACTGCTAAATAACAACATACTCTCCATATGCAAGTCCTGGTTGGTTTCCTCTTCTACACCTTTCCGTGAATTTCGCATTGATTATCTGAAATAGGGCTGAAAGTAAATGAGGTACACCAGTAACCACTCTGTTGTTTTTCTACACAAGTTTGTAGTTCACGGCTTTATGAAAGTGAGGCTCCTCATTGTTCATATCGAGTTTTTCCGAGCAGTAAGGACAAAAGCGAATATTAAACGCCGTTTGCCATAAAAGTTCTCCCACATTATTGATTTCCGTGCTTAGCTCCAAGTCTCTTTCTTTTGCAGTTTCTGAAATGAATAGAAACCATTGTCGATCTGATGTGTAATGATCAGTGAAATAGATAACAACCTCTTCTGGCATACGTTCACATTGATGCTGTTTATTCATGCATTCACCTTCGGCTTTTATGAGTTTATCTGTCTAAAAGAATACGAAGTTTTCTGATGTTTCAGTCGCTACGTTTCTTCTCGATTTATACCTGTTACAACCATATAGCCCAGGAACACGAGACTCCTTTTGGTTCGGGCTTTGCTGATATAAATTGTTGGTAACGGACTTTTCTTTAGTTCCAGAATACCTAAAGCGCTCGAGTTGATCTTCAACTGTTAATGAATTAGCTTTAAAAATTGCTTCTTCATCTGAAATACATAAAATATTATTATCGACATTCTTATCAGAAACAATTTCAACACTTCTTTTATTGATGTAATGATACTTTCTTTTTTTCTGAGTTTTCAGTTCAACACTCATAACTATATCCATTAAAAATAAAACCAACAACTTTAATTAACCCCCTCTGTAAAGAATATTTTAAAACTTTATATTTCCCTTAATTTAATAATTAAACATTTAATTATTAAATTAAAAAAAATATAACCACCTGTGGTTATGACTATATAGCTCTATCAACTTAATGTTGTGTTAATATTAAACATAACATAGAATAATGTAGCTAAAGCCAATAACTTTAATCATTTTTAATGTAAGGAGTTCCATCTTGAAAATGATTTTCGAAATGCAGTATCGGCGTACAGAAAAGTTTATCTATAAACGTGAGGAGATCTGCTCAATCTTTAGAAGTGATGATATTGAGCAGATCATTGCAAAATATGACTACATTGTCAGTATTGATTTAGAGCGATTTGTTTACAACTAGCCTTGTCACTGCAAGAAGGCGAACTGTGTTACATCTCTTTCGAAGATGCCCTATCACGTTGGAGTGTTATCTCCCAAATTCCAATGGTTTTAATTCTCGGCACGACTGGGAAGTCGGGGTTTTATAAGACTAGATTTGGCAGCATTGAGTTTGTGCATGTTCCTCATAGCCATGAAGTAATAATGGCTAACACAACTGAACCTTATGACACTATTCGTCTTGCAAAGAAACTTTTCGCTTTTGAGGATTTAAAAAGGATTGATAGAAACATGCACCTTATCGATTACGAAGAGCTATACGCTGAAGATTAAATTGATAAAAACAGGCTTCATACATTCGATTCAAAAACATTTGACAATTACTAATTAAGGCATTAGCTTTGTAATTGTGTAATTTAAGCCCCAATTTTACGCATTTAAATTAATCTATAATAAATTAAACATTAAATCTTTTTTGGGGAGGTTTGATTTATTAAGGATTAATTTATGAGTTTTGCTATATCTAAGAATCAAAAAGCACTGTCATCACAGCCTAACTATGTTGAGGCCAGTTCTCTTGTTACCTTAAATTTCAGTGTATTAAAACACCATCCTCGAACAGTTCATTTTCAAGACCCCATTGATTTATTTGTTGTATTCGCTCAAGCCCATACACTAGTATGTTTATCACATCAGTACTCAGAAGATAGAAGTCTTTTATCTGGGCGTTTATCAAATCGCTTTCTTCATCAAGTTGAGAGTTTTGATGACATTCTAGATGTCGTGTTTACGATGAACAAATCGAACTTCATGAAAACACATTGCGAAGATAATCAGTTAAAGATTTATTTCAATGATGATTTATCTGATTCTGAAAGAATCATTTCAAATTGTTTTTCATTACAAGAGTGGCTTTGTCGATTAAGTCAACGTTCATCATTATAATTATGCACTTCCTCACCCCATCGATTTTGCCAGTGCATCCGCACTGGCTTTTTTTTAATCAGTCAGTATCAATCTTAAACGTTGTGACCTTAACCTCAACTTCACGATTTTTCACTTCCCTGCCTATAAAAGCCCCCCCCTGACCTTTCCCCCTTAAAGACCGCGTTGTATTTCACCAAAACACGCTTAATACGTTATAATATGCAACTATTCTTTTAGTACAAACTAGGTTAGGAAAGTTGACAACTCAAGCAGACAAACTTCGCCATATGGTTCATACGATACTAGAAAGCGATGCTCTTCACTCCCACCAAGTCAATGCAGCAACAAAAACATTTAATGCTTTTATTGGCGACGTTCGAGCAGTGGTAACGGCGGCTGAAATGCAAGCTGGTAAATCAGGAATAGCTCTAGCCCTATGCTGCTTACAAAGACTCAGTTTAAGTGACACCGATATCTGTGACCGCAAGCAGCTTAAAGATACACTTTACTTAGTCACCATGCCCGATACCGCACTAAAAGAACAAGCCGAAGCTGATCTGAGATTGGCGAAGAATGTAGTCGTCAGTAACTTTGTTAATTTTGAAAAAGCGTTAGAGAATGACTTTAAAGGTAATCCGCCTAAGCTGATCATCATTGATGAATGTCACTACGGTTCAAACGTATCCGCTGTCAGATATAGCAAGATTTTTGATTACCTTGAACAAGAGAACGATAGCTGTAAAGTTGTATTCATTTCAGCTACTCCTTTCGGCGCTCTTTATGGAGCTGAAACTGAATATCAAGAGGCGATTGAAATTCAGGAAGAAGCCGAATGTGATGACGATCAAGCTCTTATTCTTGAGGCTCAAGAAGCCGCCCAAAACGCACTTAAAGACTCTATTTTGAGGCGTGATTTCAACACTCGATTAGTATTCCACAAAACCAGCGATGAATATTATGGTGTCCGTGAAATGCTGAAAAGTGGCAAAGTTAAAGGTCTCGAGCAAGACACTAAAAACTTCCTAGTTGACTCACCAGAGCGTAACGAGTTTATCCAGCAATTTAAATCTCACGAAGGTATGGGGTGGTCTTTAGTCCGAGTTCCCGCTGGATTCGCAATGGATGCAAAAAAGTTTTTGATCAGCCAAGGCATCGACGAGAGTTCTGTCTATATTCTGGGAAACTCTCTTTCAGGCGTCCCTGAAGATGAGCATTGCAGTATAGAACGTTTTAAACGTGAGTTTGATGACGCTCTTATCTTTGAGGATAAGCTAATTGCAATCACGGTTGCTGGAGCAAGAGCTGGCATCAACTTTGGTGCTATGATGAAAAACAATTTAATCTCGACTTGGGATAGCACTGTTGCTAGCGTTGCAGCAGTCGTACAAGCCAACATAGGTCGTGCCTGTGGTTACCACGGTAATAATTCATCACTACACTTTACGAACCTAAATGCAACAGAAGCCTATGCATCTATTTTGGATCACTTAGAGAAAACTTGTTCTGAGGAAGCTGCATCTGACTTTGATGGACTAAAAGAGTTCTTTGAAGATGTGTGTCAAGAGTATCAAGTCAATGGGTTAGATGTTGGTTTAACGATCAAATACAAGCGTAGACGACCTATCGGTGATGTTGAAACCTATCGAACAGACAGTTATATCGCTGTACCAGCCAAACTATTGGATGACGAAGCGGACTTTACGCAATACACCAGAGACAAACACCTTCTTCAAGCTATTGACATAATTCGCAATGAGTTTACTGCCAAAGGAGCGCCAAGTGTCAAAGGCAATAGAGCGATGCGTGGTAAAAAGAAGAACTGGATAAAAGCTCAATGGGTAAATGGTGATAGCTACAATAATCCTGAAAAAGCTCATGCAGACGGTACTCAGGAAGAGAAAGCAAAGCTCTACACGACAATGCTCGACAACGGTGAGTATCTTGAGTTTAACCGTGTTGTCGCTCCTGGTTCAGGCGAACTATCAGAAAACAAGCTAGTTACAGCGACCATATTCAGCATATACAACATTTCTCGTCGCCAGGTTGATAAAAAAATCATGACCTTAGAAGAGGTTTATGACATGTGCGATTATTTCGATATCGAGCGAGACGACACTATGTTTGTACTCTACAAGCGTGGTGAATACGATATCGAGCGTTCTATCGCAAAGAAACAGCATAATGAATTGCCTGAAAAATCTGGAGATCTAAGCGATGAATCTCATTTTTCAGATAAAACCTAACCTGTACACAACTAATCTTAGTGGGGGCTTGTTAGCTCCCATTTTCGGTACTAACCATGAATAATTCTGATAAGCACCGCAAACTTACTGAGCATACAATCTCAAATAATACGTATCTACACCAGCGAGAAGCGGCACAACAAGCATTCAACCAGTTTAAAGCAGGATCTAGAGCAGTCGTCATTGCTGCGGAAATGCAATCTGGTAAATCAGGGGTTGCACTTGCCCTATCTTGCTTGCAAAGACTTTCGCTTTCAGATGAAGTGATAATCGACAGGAAATGTCTGAAAGACACGTTATATTTAGTAACCATGGCGGACCTTGCGCTTCAAGAGCAGGCCAAACAAGACCTGTCTGCTAGCAAAAACGTGGTCGTCAGTAATTTTACAAATTTTGAATCCGCACTAAAGACACACTTCAAGTTTCAAGCTCCTAAACTGATCATTATTGATGAGTGCCACTATGGTTCAAGCAGTGATAGCGTGCGATACGACAAGGTTTTCAATTACCTTGAGCATGACAACCGCCACTGCAATGTTGCCTTTGTCTCTGCAACTCCGTTTAGTGCGCTATATGCGGCTGGTGCGGACTCGATACTCCGCCACAACTTTAATACTTCATTAGTCTTTCACAAAACAAGTGACGAGTATCATGGTATTAGGCAAATGCATCGGAGCAACCAGATCATTAAGCTTGATGAAAACTCGCGAGACTTTTGTGAAAGCTCTTTACTGAGAAATCGTTTTATTCGGCAAATCAAAGAACATGAAGGCTCTGGTTGGTCATTAATTCGAGTACCTAGCAGTCAGGCAAAAATTGCAAGAGATGTTTTGCTCTCTAATGGTATTGAGCCACATCAAATACATATTATTGGTCAAAAACTAGTAGGTCTCGAAGATCATGAACTCTGCTCTATTGATGACTTTAAGCGTGAATACGAAACTGCTGCATTATTTGATGATAAGCTGATAGCAATCACTGTCGCGGGATTTAGGGCTGGCGTTAACTTCGGTCAAGAGATGAAAGAAACACTTATCAACTCTTGGGATAGCACGATTGCTAATATTGCAGCGGTTGTACAAGCTAATATTGGTCGTGCTTGTGGCTACCACAAGAATACAACAGCAAAGCACTACACTAACCTAGATGCTGTCAGAGCCTATGGTGAGCTACTTGATCACTTAGAGTCAAACCACAATAGCCACGAGTTTGATGGGCTGCATCAGCTATTCGAACAAATTTGCTCTCGCTATGACGTCAAGGGCTTTGATCGTGGCACCACAATAGCCCCCACATGCGAAACTAAAGTAAAAAAGAAGGTTATCGATACCAAGTCTTATTTAACAAAACGTTATTTGGTCGTTCCAGGAAAACTAAAAGAGCCTGACTTCGATTTTTCTGTGTATACAACTGATCAAGAACTCTTAGACGCCATCAAATTAATCCGCAAAGAGCTAATCGGTGAAGATGGGCCTTACAGAAAGAAAAACCGCGCTTTGCGTGGCGAACACCAGAACTGGATAAAGGCGCAGTGGGTAAACGGTGCCACTTATGACGATGGCACTCAAAGCTGTGCAAAATCGAGAACATTAAACTTTATTTCTCGGTTAAATTCTGGTGAGAAAGTGGCATTTAACCAGATAGTAAACCCTGGTGGAGGCGAAAAAACTGAAGATAAGCGAGTTATGGCGAGTATATTTAGTACTTATAACCTTTCTGGTCAGATGGACGCTTTCAAGCGTTCTTTAGATTCGGATGATCTGGAAGAAATTTGTGGGCTACTAGGTGCAGAACATGATAACAACACCCTGATCGTACTTTACCAAAGAGGAGCATTATCAGAGGTTTTTGATGATAACCAACCTATTAACCACGAAGTCCAAACCTCCCGCATACGACATAACAGTGTCTTCTAGGTACAACAAAGCCGCGATGTTCGCGGCTTTGTTTTAAATACACTAGTTGAAGTATTGCCTAACAGTGACAATCGTGCTGCTTAGCTTTCGCTATCATTGTTTTCTGCTCTTCGATGGTTTCTTTAACCACCTTATCAAAAAACTTACGTTTCTCACCTGAAGAAGCGTTACGCACAAACTCAGAGAAAGGGGTTGATTTTACCTTTTCACGCTTTGTAGTGAACATCCTACCCTCCATTACTTATTTAAGCCAACGATGGCTTCTAAGGACTCGCGATTGTACTTTTTACGCAGAAGTGCGTCAATATCACTTACATTAAAATGAGGCCTTTCGTTCCTTCCGTCAATGTTTTTCTCAATGAAAATGATATCAACTTGATCTTGGAAAAGCTTTTTCAACTCACTGACTACTCTTTGTGACTCCATAAACTGATTCACAAATACTTCTTCAGGAACCCTTCTTCCCTCGACGATCTCTCTTGCTTTAACTAAACACCAAGCCTGCTCTGGCTCTTGATAAACAAAGATTATAAGAACATAGCGATTACGTTTTAAAGAACGCTGGATGTTATCTTTGGCTTTTTCAAGACTAGAGAGCGTTGAGTCTAATATAAAACTCACATCCCTTTTTAATGCTCTATCATGAATCGCTTCTACTAAAAGAGTAGCAGGCCTTTGAAATAAGGGCGAATTTATTCCGTCGTAATCCTCAAACACCTTGCGTAACTCATCATTTTCTATATGAACAAGATCTACGCCAGACTCCTTCTTGAAGGTCTTAATCATGTTGCGAGCCGTTTCGGTCTTACCTGCACCAGGAGAACCCGCCATGAAAACCGACACAGCAGACTCCTCTTGAGGTAAGTGATCGACCATTTCTTTTGCTAGCTTCTTTTTGAGCTTCTTGGCTTCTTTAATCGCTTTTTCTGTGATCTGCTCTTCTTGAAATGACATTACTGAGCGTTCCTAACGTTTAATACAGGCGTCAAGCACTCCTGTAATGACAGACCACCGTGATTATAGTGATCACCCGACACATAGCCTGAGATGCCAGGAGCCATCGCGATAGAAACACTCGGATTCCAGAACCAAGGTACGACTAAACCATCGTATTGAGCATTATTCTTCAATATCGCACAGCGACGTTGACGGTTTGTTCCCAATGACTTGTGAATTTCACCTTTTGGTAAGCCATCTGGCACCCACAACCAGCCGTGGTCTGTGACGATTTTGATCCGCTTCCAACCCGCGTCCAATAGACCTCGGATTCGTGCGACCACATCATCCAATACCTGCTCAATATACTGTGGCATCTTTAACTGTTGCTTGTGACCTAAGTTATCTAGGTCTCCAGTTTGAACCCAGGCATAACCATTCGGTTCACCTGTTTCCAGTCCATCTAAGTATTGCCAGCCTCGCTCGGCAAGTAGCTTCTTGAGGTAGTGACTACTAAAAGACGCTTGTGTACTCGCTAGCGCTGGAATGAAGTCATCGTTATCCTCTAAACCCGTTAGCAAATCAGCCAGCGGTGTTACTGCGGCTTTGGCTGTTGCTGTCAATGACGGGAGCGCAGACCATTGCGAAGTGAGATCGGTATTTACATCAATAGCTGAAAGTTTGTTCTCCAGTTGCTTAGCTGTATCAAAACGTAGCCCATCAACAAAGAAAATCACTTGGCTACCAACAGAGTAGTTTGCTGATGTTTCTTTTAACTGTTTTTCACCAGGGTAACCATTCAATCGGACTTGATCTTGGAAGTTAAGTGCCACCCTTTCCAACCATGGCGTATAGATAATAGCTAGTACATCCGCAACCAACTGCTGATGGTGAATATCTTTCGCTTTTGCCATCGCACTTAGCACTGCTGCATCAGCCTGCCAAAAACGACTGGTATACAACTCAGCCATGCCCTCTGGCGAACCTGATGTAAATGGAATCTCTGTATGCTCAAGAACAATCGTAACTTGTTCTAAAATGTCTAACCAAGGTGAAAAGCCTAGCTGAGACCATATCCAATCTTGGCGTGATTGATGGCTATTCCACAGTGTAGTGAACGTCTGCTTCAGGTTATCACGATTACTGCCCGCTATTTGCTTAAATGCGTCTTCAATAACGGACTCATCACGCAAATTTTCGGATAGATAATTTTGTGCTTCAAAAGCAAGTCCCGATGGTACTACTGTTTTTAAACGGTCCACCAGTGCAGGGAGGTTACTTGCTGTCTCTTCAAATCGCTCCCATACGCCTTGCCACTCACCTTGAGCATCACAGAGCAACTCTAGAGCAAGTGCCATATTCGCTTCGCTCGGTTCAAAACCGTATCTTGATATACAGGACTGGCTGAAAATATCCCACTTACTGCCTTGCCATTGCTCAGCTTTTTCGGTTGGGTTGTTTAACCATCCCAAAATGTCTTTGATAGGATCATCTAGAACGATAGAGTAGAAATCTTCCGCTTCTAACTTTTTACCCATCAACTTCGTTGTTGGGGTTTCTAGTAGATCGGGCAAAACCTTCAGTATTGCTTCTTGGGTTTTAGTGTCTTTTGCAAGGTCGAGTTCTAGACCTACTTTAGGGTTAGTTAGAAACGAGCCAACAGACCAGTCACGTCCAGCCGTGTTATACGCCCACCAGCAACCACGGTATTGAAGCTCAGCCAACGGCTGTAAATACTCAGGGCATTGCTCAATAGCTCGCAAATCTTTTCGCCCAACGCCAGGAAGATAAATGATTGGCGTTTTATCTTCTGGTAGTTTGCACTCTTCTAGTTTTGCAGCAATCGTACACTTAACCCAAATCGCGGGGCCTGTACGCTCTTCTGGTTTGTATTCACCGAGTTCAATTAGTTCAGGCAACTGCTGTTTGATGTATGGCATTGCGGATTGCCATTGGCAATCAATGTCTGTCCACAAAATGGCAGCAGGTGCTACTTGAACAGACTTATTAAAAGTTGCTGAGTTTCGTAACTGCTCGATTAAATAATTAACGACTAACATTAAAGCCTTTCTTTGTTCGAAATTGGTAACGGGTACATCTGCAAAATCTGTTGCACAAGATCTTGCGTTCGACTGTCGATTTGCTCGACCGACCATGAATCAGCTTTAGCAAGCTCAGCATTGAGGTACAAACCATTATTGTATCCCACAGGGCTGCCTTTCTTGTCCTGTCTATCTCGCTTTTCAATAAAGCTTTTGTTTCCAAGCGTACTGTTGTACCCAGAAATAGTCAGATTGCCGAGTTTATGAGCGTGTGTTTCCAAATACTGCTTCGCCAAAGCCTCATCACCTTGTGCGATCATATCGACCCAGCACTCAGGAATATTTTCTCCTTGCGGGAAGATATGCTCAATAGTCCAGACAAACTGCTTACCTTTAACAGCCCACAAATTGCGCTCCGTCTCTCGTGTCATCCGCCCCTGCTCTAGAGCACACAGCACATAACGACACACAGACTTATTATCTGCGTATAAATTGCCTGACAAATCACGTTTAAATGTTTCGTCATCAGCACTAACTCGGCTTAAGCTCGTCGCCACCGCATCAACAATTTCATCCCCCTGAAGGGTTGGTATTACCCCAGTCAAGTCCATAAAGATTCGAGTAAGGTCGCGAGTGGCAGGTCTGTCGGTTGTATTACGTCTAACAAAGAAAGCAATCAATAACTTGGTGATGTTTTCTAAATGATCAAATGACAACCCTAGTTTTTCTTGCTTAGCAAAAAGCAGCATCAGAAGCAGATAAGAAGGCACCCCTTGAACACGTTCTAAATCTTCAAGCAAATAAGAAAGCCTTGGTTGCTCTGGAACCTGGGTATGGCAAATGATCTGTGCATACAGCTCAGAATGCTTAATCATCTTAGCAAGAAATGTCTCTGCGTCATGTGAGATAAGCTTCTCATAGACTTGCATCAGGTTCGACTTAGTCGCAACAGGAACACTAACTATGTCTTTCAACTTAGGCTTAAACGCATTGTAGTATTGCCTAAAAAAGCGCTCTTGAACGCCATAATCATCACCGAGGTAACCTAATACCTTCATCCAATTATTGAAATGCTTGTCAATTTGGCCTTCATCATCACTTTCAAGCTTAGCCAGGAGCTTGTTTTTAATAAGATCAATCGCGGTAAGTGGTACACCTCTATTGTTCAATGATTCAAACAATGTGTACGCATCAGAATGATTTGCCACCTCAATCTTGACTAAAGTTGCAGTATTCACTTTTTCTATTAGAGATGTTAGCGCTGACACTCTATCGCTTGATTCTTGAAGACATTCCTCAATTCGAGAGCTGAAATGTCGGAAAGCTCGAACAATTCTCCGATTACCTGCATTTGATGGGGAGTCGGCTTCTTTGAGTACGCCCGCTTGATTTAATACCCAGAAATAATCCTGCTGATTGCTATTTTGAACCTGCGGCACAATACGAGTCTGATCTGCATTGCTTTTCAAAATCAACTTGTGCTTCAAGTTATGAAGTTCGAGTTGTTGTTCAAATTCAAGTTCTACGTCAAGGTTTTTGAAGCATGAGTATATGGCTGCTTTAAGCAATGACAGAGTAGTCATTCTCTGTTGACCATCAACCAGCTCCAATGATTGTACGGCTAGGACGTCAGTACTTTGGTTGATACAGATAATAGAACCTAAAAAGTAGCTTGGATCATTGTCGAGCAAATCCTCAAATAATGTATCCCACTGCCATTTACCCCAGGTGTATTCACGCTGATATCTAGGGATAGCGTAGATGACTTTCTCATCTACACTAAACAAGGCAGAAACCGCATAGTTTTCTACCGACTTAATCATTCGCCTGTTCCCTAGCCGCTTTCTTCTCTGCCAGCGTTAAATGATGATCGTTAATACGACTACCCTCTTTCTCACCGTAGACTGGCCCAAGGTCAAACCATGGAGCGGAGGCGACATCTGTGCCTCGGTCTTTTTTCCAGTGGATGTTTGGCTTGCCACGGAGTACACCTGCGCCTTTTTTACCCACGTCTTTCGCTAGCATAAATGGACGGATGTTCAAACGAACCCCATCATTCAAGTCTGGGTTCCAACCAATAGGTTGTTCTTCTAACGGTTTCCAGCGCACGAATATATCCAAGCCCTTTTCACCTGCCAGGATAGCTTCCAGTTGTTTTTTGAGGTTTTCAGCCGCTGTTAAACGAATGTCTGCGCCATCTTTGCCGTCAGCTAGGTCGCGTTTCTGGGTACTGATCCAGTCATCTAGGTAAGTATAAATCAGGCGTTCAAGCCCTTTGTAATCAAGCTTATGGTAGTTAACAAGAGCTGAGAAGCCATCCTTCAAACCATCCCACACCTGCCAAATAAACGGGCGGTGTTGAAACAACTTACAGTGTTGGTCAAAGAACTTGTCTCGCAACCAGCTTTCAAGAGCCTTTGCTTTTACTGCATTAAGCAGATTTTGTTCGACTGAACTTGTCCACTCGTCGCCGTAGGCTTTGTATAAAATTGCTTCTAAACGCTTAGCTGCGGTTTTCTCACCGCGTACTGCTGGAATACAAACAATACCGTCATCATCAATCAAGCCAGCAAAATCTGCGTTCTTCTTCATCACCTCGCGCATTTCTGGCGCAAGTTCCATTTCAGGATCAAGTTCGGCAGGCCATTGGTAACCCAGCAAACGAGCAACTGATACCTGGAGGACGGTTTCATCTTGGCGTAGAGTACCTACAGCAGTCGTTTTAGATTCGTCATCCCAAATGACTGATGCACAAGGGTGCCCGTGAAAAAGCCATTGTGTCGGATCGTTTGAATACGGGAGTGGAAGGCCATTAGGATATTGTTGATTAGCAATACCTTTCCAATGACTTAAGTCACAAGGAATTTCTACAAAGCTCTGATCTGTTATCTTTAATTGTTGATTCCTTGATCTAACTTCTCTTGTAAAGTCACCACTAGCACAAAAACACCAGAGAGCAGAAACTAAACTCGGTTCGTTGGGAATAAGTACTGAAACATTATTGTCGAACAATTGCCCATTATATAGAGATACAGGTAAGCTACCAGTAGCGCTTACTGTTATTCCTTTCTTACCCCAGGCATTTTCTCCCCTTAGCCATGAGTAAATCCCCTTTTCTCCAAGTCTTTCCTCCAAAAAAGTCAGAAACGCTCCATTCCCTTTTTCCCAAAGAAAAATATTACTATTACCATCAAAGTGAGTGGATGACTTTACAGAAGTATTTTGATAAGCCCACATTTCATCATCATAAACACATTCCCAAAAAAATCTTCCAAATCTAGGATAATCCCCTGAACAGATTCCCAAATTACTTGTTGCACTTTCTGAGAGTTCTTCTAAATCACTTTGACTTTCAAAGTTGATTTTGTAGCCAGAGCCGTCTAATAACGTCTTATGCTCTACTCTAAGGTTTTGTTCCTTTGTCAAGTGAAGCGATTTTTCTTCTGTTGAGTTAAAGTTGCTCACATCCAATCCAGTAAGAATTGAGTAAGGTGCAACAGGGTGTTTACAGAAAGAAACTAACGCGACGTTAACTACTTCGCCACTTATCGTATCAAATGCGCCAGTGCCTAACCTTGCCAAGTATGAAAGTGTAACATTGGTTAACAGCTCCCTTCGTTGGTTGCGGAAACTTGACAGAAACAACCAATTCTGAGGTGTAACTAATTGACTCGTACCTGATTCAACTAGAAGTTCCAAAGTTCTATCAATAAAAATATTCGCTAGATCTGCTTTGGAATTAGGATAATACTCACTTGAAAACTCTTTGAGCACATCACTAAACTTATTGTTTGCCAAATACGGTACGTTTGTTACCACCCACTGATATTTTCCCGCGAGTATGCCAGCAGCTTTTGCTAAGCCTTGTGCAACCGTTTTAGCGTCACTACTTGCCTCTGTTTTAGTAATCAGCACATTCTGCAATAACTCCCAAGGTGGCGATTGCTCTCTTTCTAAAGCTTTATTCGGGCTAATCAAGCTACCCAACGTCGGGGCATCTTTAAAAGTATGCTGCATCCATGTAATCGCATCAGTGAGTGCTTCATCACCTTTCGCTAAGTCTTTCCACTCTTTCTGTGCTTCAGCAATCGACATACCAGAGCAGGCTAATTGAAGCTCAGGTAATACGCGGTAACCACCTGCGTTTGGATAACGCCATGCTTCTAAAGCCAGCGCAAATGCCGCAAGCTCAACACAGCGTTGATCAAGTTCAAGGCCATGAATATTATCGCGCAGCACGGCATCAACCGCTTGCTTCTCTGACAATCCTTCAAGCTGCATACGCATAGGAACAAGCATTAAGAAAACAGCCACTAAAAAGTGACCAGAGCCACAGCAAGGGTCTAGTGTTTTAAGCTCTGATAAGTTCTCAGGCCATTTTTCAAACCCACCCGCTGCTGGTTTCCATGATTCTGCGCCCTCTTCTTTAGAGAAGCGAAGGTACTCTAGGGAAACCCCAGGAATAGCCGCTAGCTCACGAAGCTCTTGTTCGTTGTTTGCACGAATTAAATCATCTTGAGAAAGGCGTTTATTGGCCCACCAAGCACCAAGCGCATTGTCAAGTAAGAAGCTCACCATGTAAGGTTCAGTAAACAACTGCGTGACAGGGCTTAGTTCTTGCGCACCAATTTTCACTCCAGACTTGTTAACCTGATCTTTCTTTTTAGTTTGCCAGAACTGGTAACACCAACCTAAGCTGTCTTGAGCTTGGTAGGTTTGAGGGTCTAGCTGAGCAATCAGACTTTCTAACTCTTCAACGCGGTTCATCGACAGCTTGATATCGAAAACAGGTGAGTCCACACGGAAAATTTGTGGCAGCATTTTTTGTGCTAAGCGACCTGCAAGCTCCCAACCGTCTTTACAATCTGGTTCTTCTTCTGCCAGCTCAAAACATTCGTCCAGAGTGACTGGCGTGTACTCGTCGTACATCAATAGATTGTTTTGCTCTAGGTAACGAGCAAACAGCATACGATGCCAATGCTCATAGGCCATTTCGTTGATTAGTCGTTCAGTTTCCTGTTTACCATCTTTCAGCTTGTCGCCGAGCTGACGAGCGTGGGCACGCAACTTATTACGTAGCACACGTTCTTCTTCGCTTAAATAGCTTGGAGCTTGAGCTTCTGCCACACCCAAACGTTGTAGCGCTTCAAATACGGCTTGTTCTACGATATCGCGGGCTTTAACTACCGTATCTTCTAGCTTCTTACGCAGTGTTTTATCTAATGCTTGTCTCATATCGTTCTTCTTAATTCTATTAGTCTGCCCTACCTAAATAAGAGCATTTAGACTATTGAGATAGTGTTCGTTAACCACAAACTTCAAATCGCCTAGGGGGAATATCTCCTAGGCGAATTCTTATTCGACAGTGGCTTCTAAACTTCAAGTAATATTACTGTGGAACAACTGGCCCGTTTTCTAACTCTGAACGTAGCTCTCGCTCTACGTCAGCTAGCCACTTCTGCAAATCATCTTCCGTTTCTAGCAATGGCTTATTGAGCTTGTAATACTTCGTTTTAGGTTGAAGTTCACTGATCGCATCTTTCAATACCGCATCGAAGATGCCAGGAAGCAAGGCAACTTTGTCATTCCATCTATCAAAGCTGGTTTCATCTAGCGAGTTGAATACCGAGTCCTCGTCAGCAATATTAATTGCTGGGATAACATCTAAGCTGCGCTTGTTCAAAAACTCATTACGCTTTGCTTCATCAAGCTTTTGCCAGTTTTCATCTGCTAATAGGTCAGACATACAAGCGCGATGCTCTTCTTCATAGCGTTCACGATGTGCGGTCAACGCCGTGCGGAGTTCATTGGTCGCTTTGTCTAGCAATGGTTTAACTGGGCAAGGTTCAGATAACAAGCTTCGGTTAGTTACGATTGCCTGTTGTTCTTGTTGCAGCTCTTTGTATATAGCAAGTGGGTAACAGTACTCTATTGCTTGAGTTAACTTCTTCCAAAGCTTCATACGAAGTTCAGCTTTATGCGCTTGTGCTTTCCATTGCTGAAAGTCACTAATCAATTGATCTTTATTATCAAATGCCTTCTGTAATTGATCATTACCTGAGTACATTTCAAGCTCTGATAACAAAGCTGTACTTGGTGCCATAGGTAGTGGCGCGTCACCACCCGCACTACGAGCCACGTTTTTAGCATTAATAATCGCAAAAGGTAGCTTAGTGGCTTCTTCACCCGTATTGCATGCTTCTTCAAGCAAGGTAGAAACCACACCACGAACTTTAATAAGTTGTACTTTAGATAGCGTTACGTTTTCTGGTCGGAACTTAGTTTGCGTTACTGAACTACGATCTAGGCTTTTAGCATCAATCGCACGCTCTTGCACATCTGACGCTCGTAGCACGCCCGCTGCTAACATTGCATACAACGCACCATCTACAACATCTTTACCCCAACCGTATGGCGCATCATAAAAATGATCTCGGATCTCCTTACCCGTTTTCATTGTCCCAATAAAGCGATAGATCTCTGCACACACGGGTTGTTGATTCGCTTCTCCGTTGAAGCCTACCGCTTCAAGCGCATTTGGGTCTGCAAGCTTGCTTGCTTGATCAAAGACTCTAGCCCAGCCACGGCTATCTGCCATTTTGAATTTGTTATACAAACGCTGACACGCTAAAGCACCTGCATTTTGGATTTGCTCTGCAAGAGTTTCGCCTTCAACTTCTTGACCACCAGCCAAACGGACTTGTATCTGTGAGAAGATATCGCTCAAATAGCCTTTCTTGGCACGTTCGGCTTCACTTAAGCGCGTTTCCATTGCCTGTAAGGCGTCTTTACCCGCTTCTGTTGTTGCTCGGCCACGAACCTCTAGCGTGTTCTCTGCTGCTTTAAGCGCAACAATGGCATTCTTAAGCTCACTACGGTGGAGAGTTGGCACATAAACGAAGATGGTTGCACCATCTGGATCAGCGCCACGAGAAAGGTCGTTAAATTGCTTCTCGGTTTGCTCTGGTGCCCAGGCATAAATCCGTTTTGTAGCTTCACTTGGCAACTCTGAGTCAAAGGACACGTTGATCACTCGAGGCTCTGCTACCTCACCCTGAGTAATTCGAGCTTGAGCCACTTGCTTAGTAATATAACGCTGGATTTCTTTTGTACGGTACGCCTCTAACGTCTGAGGGTTACCCAGAAGATCGTTTTCTTGGCGGCGGAACTCGTCATACCAAGCTTGGCTTTCTACTGTCTGCAAACTGAACTCTCGACCCTGGGCCGTTTCACGAGCCATGATGAGGTGCTCATTTTCAAGCTGTTGCAGCATCTTTGGCACAAGCGGGCGAAGCTTGTATTTATCGTTTTGTAGATCCTCTAATAGCAAATCAGATAACGTATCTACTGTTGCATAAATGCCGTACTCCATCTCTGCTGGTAGCTTGCTAATCAATAAGATTAGAGATAACAAACGGCCTTGTAGTTGTGCCTCTTGATCACCACCACGCTTGCGACTGATGGTTTCATAGATATCTTTTGAGATCACACCTGTTTGCAGTAGATTCGTTGAAATCTGATCATAAAGAAAGTCGGCAGGAACAACGTAGCCCAGCTCTTTGTCTGCCGTTGTCTTTAATGCTTCATGCACAACACGGAGTTGGTTACGCAGTTGAGAACCTGTACCCGTTTTATCTAGCGCTGGTAAGATACGCTCCCAAAAACGGCGGCGAACTGGAAGTAGCGGATAGTCTGGCACCATCCACTTCTCATCATCTTTATTGTGCTCAATGGTGCTACCACGTAGATGGCGAGAGATCTCACCCAAGTTGTCATTGACAACCGTTTTAACTGCATTTTCTGCTGAAGGTTTCTTTTGTAGGATAACTTTACGGATAACTGCATCTACATCTGTATCTTCCAACTGCACAGGAACTTGGAAACGACCCATTAAACGTTGGAGGTTTGCCATACCAGACAAGGCACTTTGACCTGTTGCAACAAACAATAGCTTTGACTTAAGTGCACTAGCGCCACTACAGGTCTCTACTACTTCTTGTACATCAAACGCTTTTTGAACGTTGTCACCGATGTACTGTTGCACCTCATCCAGAACAACTAGAGTTAGTGGTAATTCGCCGTCATTGGAAATGGCATCAACAATCGCAGAGACCATTTCATCGTTTGTTACATCATCAACGATCTTGTATTGGGCACGTAGCATCTCGCGCACTTCTTTCAGATCTGCGCCGATGCCTGGGATGGCTTGCAGAACCGCTTCATGCATGATTGGAGATACGTGCAGGTTTTTAAGCTCTTTCGTCCAAGGGTCTACACCCTCTTTCACTTTTGCCTTGGCTTCGACAAACGACTTAACTTGTTCAAAAACACCTTCCGCTTTTAGCCACATGACAAAACGTGCTAGGTGATATTGCTCGGGTAAACCTGCTGATTTAAAAATGATGCCAAGAAACGCCATACGAACTTTATCGCCAGCACCTGCCCCCAAAGTACCTGAAGCTGCATGAAGGCCACCGTTACCAGCTGCAATTGATGATAACTCATCGAAATGCTTCGCAATGTGCTCAGGTAAATCTGCGATTGAACGAGCATCAGAGCCGTTGTTTAGCGTTTGGTTTGTCCAGAGTGTGCGCAGCATTTTAGCAAGGTGAGATTTACCTGAACCAAAGAAGCCACTGATCCATACGCCTGGTTGCTCATTGTTCGTCTTAAACGCTGACAAATAGTTGCTCAGAATGCTGTCCATGCCTTTGGCATATGCACCATCACAAACGAATGTACGCAACTCATATTCAAGCGTATCTAGAGCACCTTTAGAAAGGTCATCCTTTACTTGAGCGACGCCGTTGTTAGCTAAGCGGCTACTAACAGGATCGTTTACGAAAATTTCACGGTTTAACATTGAATAAAGCCCTTATGACGTTGCCGAAATCGCGGTTGCGTGATATCCCCAACCGTCTTTCGCATCTAATAATTGATAGTTGTTGTTTTGTACTTCACCAGGGAAGAAGACTACTAAGCGCCCTGTCACCTTTTCAGCTAAAGACTCTACGACACCCGACACAGATGCGAAGCCAAATAGAGTGCCGCAACCAAGAAGAGCAATTACGCCATCTTCCGTTTGATTTGACTCGACTTTATTGGTCAGTTCTTCAACTAGCTCATCGGCGAAGTCATCGTAGAGTCCTTTGAGATACTCAGGATCTTCAAAATACGTTTCTTTGTAGTCTTGAGCCGACATCCAATTTTCAAAACTATGAGTCAAATCTAGCAGTTGCCATGGGTGGTTATGCTTAACACATGCTTGTTCAAACTCTTCGACACGCGCACGAAGTTTTAGCTCATCTTCTTTGTGGTAGACCAGAAATATGGTTCGCTCATCAGCAGAAACCGCCACTGGCCATGGAATACTAATGTGTTTTTCAAAGCTTGTTAGTAGCTTGGATAATCGATCTGACATCACTCGTCCTCAGATTCGTTAAATTCGGGCATGACTAGACCAGGGAAAGTTACTTCAACCACTTCACTTGCTTGTTTGAAGTTAATCATTCCTCTTAGCGATGCTCTATGTGCTAGTTCAAACAATCGTTCTTTATCTTGAGCCAACATACGACACCAGAAACTATCAAATAGACGTTGCCCGCTAAGCCCGTGACAATGGGCTAGAAATAGAGCGTATGCGACATTCACATAACTAATTTCTGGGATTTTTCGGTACTTCTTTGCTCTCCCAGATAGGTATCCTGCTTGCGTCCAGGTACCATTAATGTTTTGTGCGAAAGACTTTAGTGATGCCTTGCTGAAACGTTCAGGGTCATCTTTTGATAGAAACGTCTCCATCATCTCTCTAGCTAAGTGTTGACCTGGTTCTAGGCTCAAAATCACTTCCGAAGAACTACGCAACAGTGGGTCTCTGGCGACAGCAAGTTGTAACGCTAGAATCGGTTGAGAGCCTTCATACAGCTCCCACCAATCTCGAAATACTTTAAAGAGGAAAATATCAGGTGATAAACCATACATTGAAGCCAGAGGTTGGAAACTGTACTTACGTGCATTTTCGCTTGGTTTTTGAAGGACATTGAATACTTCAATATCTTCCCTGTAATCTTCTAGTGTCGCGTTTTCAGGTCGCCCAAATAATAAGATCTTCAGCTCTTCTATCATCATGCTGCGAGATGTATGAGCACCACTATTACCGAACTTAAAACCCAGTGCTTTGAGGTAAGCTTGGCTATTCATTGTTATTGCCTTTGTAACCAGGGGCTAAACTCGCAGTCTCAACACCATATATAACTGCATTTTCTTCCAGCGCTAAATGGTATTGCTGTGGGTTTAATTGATATGTACTTGAGCAATCCACATTCCATTGGTTTAGCAAATAGCCCGCCAGCGCAGCACGGCATTCGACTTGAAGTTTGCCATTAACCATTCTGTAATCAAGCTCTATCGCTTCAGGGTGTTTTGCTGCTGGATGAGGAATAAAGGTTAAATCAACAATGCGGTTCCACTGCTTGTCTGCTGAAATCGATTCTTTCACACTATCGATTTCATTCTGAGCAAGGCTCGCGGATTTGATGCGAGTAAGAACGAAATCACGAAAAGAACTTGTCGAACGGTCATAAGCACGAACATGCCAACGACTGCCGTTATTCGCGAGGCTATGAGGCACAATTACTCTTGCTGAGTTACCAGAGCTAAGGGAAACGTACTTTATCTTAAGTGCAGATTTTTGGTGTATGGCACGCATAACCGCCGACAGGATGTCAGTCGAAGGTTTATTCAACTGTTGTGGCTGGATACAAACTTGGCTGTTTTCTAGTTGACTCGTCAATCCATCACCAAATCCTCTAGCAAGGCTTACTAAAACGGTATCTGGATCGTGCTCAAACAGAGGCACAAACTGCTCTGTACGATGATAAGACTTTGATTGATGAATTAGCTCTAGGTTGAACGGAGCAAACTCTTTGTAAGTGGCGAAGTCACGAGTTGCTGCGGCTAAACCTGTTTGAAATTTTGCAATGAGATCGGCTCTAGCAATCTCACCAAAGTAGCTCAAACTAAAATCGATAAACGCTAGTCGCTCACGTTGAGCGTGAGGTAATTGTTCGAGTTTTTTCATCAGAAACTTCTGTTGAGAATATCTGACAGTTAGTATACTCCTAATACGAGCATGGTACAATCAAAATGATTAGATCATATGATATAGAAGTGAAGTGTAAGGTTCAGAATTAATGGTGAAATGTGCTCTCTTTATGCACGCTAGCTTATCTCATTCAAAAAGCATTCTCTGGAAAATTTCATAGCCTTCTGTATACAGTTTGGGCTATCTCGCCTCTTAACTAGCATAACAAATTGAAAATTTCGGTCATGCGTAAATTTTAAGAATACTTAACTATCTCAAGGAAGCCCAATACAGATCCGTGCTTCCTAATAGACATAGCACAGAAAGACATTGCTATTAGTAATAACTTTCGACAATGCACTGCGCAAGCAGTACTGCACTAAAGCGGCTATCGCCGCATAGAACGAATAGCAGATTTCTTTACATGCTTGATTGCTGCATTGTTACAACCCGCGCTTCAATTCCAACAGGATGTGAGGTTTTATAAAGTTGGTGTTGGGCTGATTAACTTAGTTGAGGAGCAGTATGAACAGCCCGATCTGTTAAACCTGAACCCAAATAATCCTAAGCTTATGAATGTGTATGACACAGCTTGGGAGAGACACTGTGTTTTTAACGGCACGAGGGATATCTCAGAAGTGGTCAATGCGGCGTCAGATGATAACGCCGCAATATACGACCCGCAGAGTCGATTTACCGAAGATCAGGTGTTCGCTATCACACACTCAACAAATCGATGTCAGGATACACTAATCTATTGAGTTTCTTTTCAGCTTTACAATAAATCTGATCAGTAAATTTTTGCGTATTGAGGATCTTTGCGTCTGCGGCTATCGCTTCACCGCGATACACGTTGATCAATTTCCACACGGTTTTACCGCGTTCAACTTCAACAAAAGTTGCATATGGTATGCTTTGGTATGAACTCGCAACTTTTGTATAAACTGTAACCAATACTTGAATACCTACCTGATCCTTTTTAAATAGATAAGTATCTAAAGTCTCTTGCACTTCGTTGAGTATTTTATAGACGCCTTCACTGGTTAATTCTCTAGCACTTGTACGCTTTTGCACTGACTCGAGTGCTTTGTCTAACCCATTAATTTTTATTGAACTCATTGTGACATCTCCATTGCAGGTGAAGACATCAATGCAGGATTTAACTTCTCAAACTGTTTACTCATTCGAGCAATGACAGCATCAGGTACACCATGAATATTTTGGTATTTCCCATTTATCTCAATGACTTCGAATGATACATTCATCTCATCCGCAAGTGATTTGTAAAATGACATTTCCCAGTTTTTTACGAATGTGTTTGCAACCACGACGTCAAATCCTGCACGAAGTAAGCGCTTCGTTTCGAGTTGACACCAGGCATGAGCATTTTTGATTAGAGCGGGGTCGAATTGGTAGGTATCGTTGCTATCGATAAAAAATTGGTCAGCTTCGACTAAGACAGCATTGAGAGTTTTTGCGTATGTAGACTTTCCAGAGCCTGGTAATCCACGCACAAGAGTAAGTGTTTGCTTGGCCATTTTGGCGTTTCCTTTTATTAAAAAATAATCCCCTCCTCTCACCGATAAGGTGATGAATTCTTTGATATTGTTTGATTTATTTAACTCAATCTTTATACAAATTGAGATAGAGAGTGTTCAAGCTTATTAAAACGTATAAAAATCTTTTTATCAACATTTTTCTTCAATTAAAACAGTACGTTATTTACTTTTAATTCAATTTATATCTAATAAAAACAAAGAATCGGCTTTACCCCGCATCGGGGGTAAACGACGAATTACCCTCGATAAGGGGTAAAGATGGTTTGTTGACTATTAATCAAACATCGATTGATGCACTGCGAAAGCAGTGCTGATTGAAAACATTTAGTACCACATTGGGTAAACATTTAGTACGGAACGGACAGAATTGAGTTAGTTGGTTCCATTACACTTCCTGCTAGACTGCTCTATATCACTCTTTAATGGGTATCCGCTCAGATAATCGGACACTCCCTTATATAAATGACAGTAAACCAGTTGCTGTGTTCGTTTGCTTTTCCCTAGTATGATTAGAATAACAGCACCAGAAAATAATCAACTCTCACAATGTTAGAACAGTCATATCACAAGCTTTTAAAAACTACTTTTGAAAATGCACTTCTTCATCTCTACTTTAAGGTCAGTGCGTCTCAAAACTTTGTCAAAGAAGTACAACGCAACAAAATCCTCATTGACTTCTTAAAACCAAAATTGAGAGAGCAACGCTATTCACTTATCAAAAAAAGCTAAAAACCATCTGCTTAATGAAAAACAAATTTGGGTCAATCGAGAAACACTTAAATGGGATTATTCAACAATATAGCTCAATCAAGAGCAAGAATGATGTAGACAAACTCTATGACTTGCTTGAGCAGTTCGAGAAGGCAGGGTTTGAAACAAAGCTGATAGAAGAAACTCCAACACAGAATCAAGATGTTGTTTATTTAGATAGAACACACATTAACCATTGTTTCGATGAGATCGATAATCACCAAATCGCACCAATTTCTTTACTCATTCATACAGAACAACTAGACAAGTTTACTCAATGTCTTGATGAACAAATCCATTTTAAATATGAAACTTTTCAAGTTAACGAATCGTTGAAGAACTATCACTATCGCCTACATCCTACATCATAAATCTCTGACAAGCGAAGGTTTCCAAAGTAGAAAAGTGTTTATAATGAAGGCGGTATTAGAGACTTTCAGATTTTTATTCTTTGAGATAAGACAAATGAGTGTAGTTATATTAAAAGCCAAGCTTGCACAGCAATCAGAAGACTGCGATTAACCTGATACTGAGATAAAACTTTAGCAATAAAGTCGTAAAGTTTTTCATATGTGTATTTAAGCCTGGCCTTTTTCAATATTTAGATACTACAGACGATTATTCGATCTTTGCTATGAAATCGCAATCAGGGAAAATGCCAAATATAAAAAACGTATTTAAAAATCTTTTTGTCCATGTCTAGTCACAGTGATGACAGGTCATAAACTATACACTCCATAACTCTCACATAATCATAGTAAACGAGGAACAAATGCTTACTTTCGATACTTTAAAAAAACGTCACCGCAATGAGAGGGAAAACTACTCTGAGGCTCTTTCAACTAGAGTACATCGCTCACTGAGCTGGCTTAAGAAAGCTGAGTCATGTGATGACGAAGACTCAAAATTTATTTTCCTTTGGATTGCTTTCAATGCTGCATACGCACAAGAGTTTGAACAAAAAGTTAATTATGGGGAACGAGGACTTTATCAAGAGTTTTTGACACGACTTGTTGAATTGGATACTGAAAATTTATTATCACACATCGTCTGGCATAATTACTCTGGGGCTATAAGATCTTTATTGGACAATGAATTTATTCTAGAAAGTTATTGGAGTTATCATGCAGGGAGGATCACCGAAGGTGAATGGAAGGCAGCCCGAAGTAGATCCAAGATTGCGGCTAACGCAGCTCTTGGACAGGACAATACCGCTTCAGTTCTTTCAATCGTATTTGCCCGTTTATATACACTACGTAACCAAATTATTCATGGTGGAGCAACTTACGGTAGCTCCGCGAACCGTAATCAACTCCGAGATTGTACTAATCTGTTGGAAAAGCTATTACCAACTATAATTAAAGTTATGATGGATTCTAGCAATGAATTATGGGGAGACCCTGTCTATCCGTTAATACAAGATTAAAAGTTGAGTTGAGCTTGAGGGCATTTATATGTGCCCTCAATCACTTTACTACTTTATTCTTTTTGTCAAGTTTGATAAACAGGTGTCATACACAAAGTTTAAGCTTATCCTCTCCAACCATCTGAAGAATATCGCTGTACTCTTTCAGAGCTTGTTCTTTATTCTCTAAGTCTGCTCTCAGCTGCTCAACATTAGACTCTAAATCTCTAATAAGCGTGGGAAGAAACTTTTGTTCTTCTTTTGAGATTTTTCCGAGCATTTCAGAGCTGCACTTTGCAACTTCCTCATTGATTTCCGTTAGCAACAAACCAACCACCCTAGCCTGCTCTTGTCTCAGTTTTTGGATCTCTTCACCTTCGACTTCATTTATAGAAAACTGTTGCCTGATCGAGTTGATGTGATGATCTAGGTCTAAACTAATTGCAGAAATCGTAATTCGATCAACAGAATTACTCAGAGGCAATAGTATCATTTCAGGGTCGAAATCTGGGTCTGAAAAGTCAAATAAACCTTTTACTGCATGCTTAATATCTTCACGGAACTGATTGATGTTAATTGCTTGTGAGCTTACCTGGTAAAGCCTATCACTTGTCTCAATAACAAAATCTTCTAGCTTTTGTACAGCATCTTGAACATTTGCGTAGGTATATTTGACAGTTCTGTACTTTGTACTAGCCACAGTTTTCCTTGAAAACCAAGTAGACGGACTGAATAACTCTGGATCATAGACCTTATTATAGGTGGTATAAGACTCTTCTCGGCTGCCCGTTTGAGAGTTAATACGCTGTACTGAAACTGAGTCTTGCTCTATTCCCTGTTCCACTTTTCGCAGTGTTTTTTCGATATGTACTCGGTACTTGTCGAAAACCATACTCACCTTTGTTTTCCCAGCATTGATTCGCTCGGCTAATTCTTTCTGCTTCTTTTCAATTACGGCTAAATCACCTTGTAAAAGGTTGTTTTTCTTATGAGTAATATCATCATAAATAGCTGTTAGCTTTTGCAATAACTCTCTCTCGGCACCTTTCATTAAGTTATCGAGTCGCTCGGACATAATTGCATTTTTATTTTCTCGGACAAGCTCCAATTTAGAGTGAACTTTATTGAAATTTGCAACCGCTGCGAGGATTTCAGGAGTAAAAGTAAAATCGTCAAACATTTGGTTCAAACGACTGAGTGTATGCTGCTCTTCTTCACTCAAATCGCTCCCCTTTCTCGCTAAATCATAGCAACGAGAAGATACAAAAATAGGAGGTAATGCATTCTTCAGTGTTTGCATCAAGTGTGATTGACCACAATTATTCAACTCATCTTGGCGGCAGACTGCACTAACTTCGGACTGTGCTTGGTCATTTAAACTTTGCGTCAATGCAGGCAAAGCCTGCTGAATTGACTCATAATTGCTGTACTCATCAAGCAACGCACTGTCGAATAGAGAACCAATTAAGATGATCTCTTCAATACCTTTATTCGGGATATTTTGCGCTAGCAGTGCCATGTCTTGGCTGTCTAGGAATTGACCACAGTAGCTCAATAAAAATATAACGTCACATTGCCCCAAAAATTCTTGTGTACGTCTACCACGAGACACAATCGGGTCATTCAACCCTGGAGTATCAACTACTTCAATATCTTTAAGACCAGGTAAGTTCAGCGCTAATGAAGAGCTTTTCACAATAGGAGTAAACTTTCCATCAGCTCCCACATAAGGTGTTAAGTCAGAAATTAGAACTTCGTTTGAGCTAACTTCATCAATAACCTGCACCTGATCAAGATAATTATCAACATTCAACCCTGAACGTTTTACCATCTGATAAAGCTCAAAGCATGCCTTAGACTCTTCTGGATGATTCGGCTTCAGTGGTGGCCGAACACCTCTTCGGCTTATACTTGAGCTTTGGGAGGCTTGGAAATCTGCTATCAAATCTTGATAATGCTTCTCTTCTTGTTCAACTCGTAGTGCTTGTTCTAGAACTTTGTTCCATTCATTTTTGCTGTAAAACTCAATTTTGGCACTTGGCTCTTGTGCATAGCTAATTCTAGTGAGCGCAGCGGTCATAGGTGTCGCGGCTTTTGGTAAAACTGACTCACCATCAAATAGGAGGCTGTTCAGGAAAGAAGATTTTCCTCGCTTAATCTGACCTACAATACCAATCCTCAAAATGCGATTTTCTTTTTGAGCATTCAAGAGGTCAGCTTCGAATGTGGTACGCAACTGGTTTAATTCTTCAAGAATCTTAGAATCGATCACTGTACTATGATGTTCATATCGTGAATAGACATCACTTATTTTATCTTTCATAGACTTACTTATTAAAAACCCTATATAATGTCCCTTGGATAGTTTTATCCGTCAAAGAACTATGTAACATTAATTCTTTATATTTTTTTATATGATCAAAGTTTTTCATTGTGGTACTATAAATAGAACTCAATCCGACAATATCTGGTCTTCCTTTATATTTTTTATACCCAAAAAGAATACCATTGATATCAATTAGACTACCCTCAGTATATTTTTTTTCTAAATTTAAAATTCTTTTATTTTTATCAACATTAGAGGATATAACAGTTTTAGAACCATCCTCTAACATATAGCGTTCTAGCTCAGTGATCCCAAGACTATTATAATAATATTCTATTAAAGCACTATCGTTAATTAAATGCGGTAGTTCTATATACAGACTTTCATTTAACTGATCATAACCTAGTTTGATTGAGCTTAAATTAACATCATTCATATCAGTTGAAATAAAAATCCCGTTCTGAACAGTCGCCTCCCTTCTACTAATTTTTGATTGTAACAATGGCAGTAAGACTTCATTATTAAATCCATATTTAATTTTATCTTTAATATTAGCTAATATTTTTCTCTTAGATATTTCTTTACTTCTCTGAGTAAACTCATTGAAGTTAACTTCATAGTATTTAAGAATGTGGCTAAAGAATTTAGGTTGTAATAAATGAGTATTGAAGTATAACGCGCCATCTTGCCAATTTTTATTTCTGACGCGACAGAAAAAATCAAAAATATCGCTATAGAGACCTTTAGAAACTTCAAATTGCAATGCCAACTCATCTATAATATTTTTTTCTGATACTGAAATATCTCCATCACGAACACTAATCATAAAAGCATCGAATAAGAAAAGTTGCGCGATAGGTTTACGTTTAAAATATTTCAAAATACTTTGAACTATGTTTTTGTCTGGCTTGTTAGCAAAATCCATACAACTATCAATAATAGATTCGTCCACCTCTAGAGATATAATTAAAGTTAATAAGTAGTTTTTCTTTTCTTCATGCATATCACCGTTAGCATTCATTATTAATGCTAACCCTTGTAAATAGAGCAGCCTCTCTTCGAGGGATAGCTCTTTAGCTGCATGACTTTCAAATGCACAACTTTCTTTAGCAGCCTCTTTTATTGTTGATAAAATATCTATCATTCTCTTAACTCTAACCTAACCATGAAACTCTTACTATATATTTTACTTAGAACTTAGTTATCTACAATTCGACAAAACTATAACAAATCCACTTCTTTTAATGAGCCTTTAGAATCTTGATCATCGAGTCCATAATCAAGATCAATATCTCCATCTCTACTAAAGAAAGAGTACGAAATTAGACTAGCCATAGTCCCCTTTTCATTTTTCTTATCCTGGTGAATATACTCATAAAAATCAACTCCTATTTTTGATGAGTAAATTTCATCACTCCCGAAAATGTCATACTTTCCATTATTGACATATTGAAAAAGTTTATTACCAATAGCTATAAACTTGCCATTTTCAAAGTTTGTAGATAATTTCAACTTTCGATTAGATTCTTTATCAATTTCTCCATTAATTATATTATTACTATCAAATAAAACCTCAAACATTTCAATGTTACTAGTATTCAAATAATTTGATACAAATGAAATTATGATTCTATCTGAAATATTTTCAGCATTAGCCAAATATAAGCTCTTGCTTTCTTGAAGGTAACCAAAACCTACTGTAGAAAGTTCACATTCTTTTTCCTCTGGGAATATGATTTTCCCCATGAATACTTTCACTTCACCTCTATCAATTCCAGATTGAATTATCGGTAATACAACATCATTATTAAGTGTTATCTTCATCTCATTGCTTTCTGATAAAGAATTTACACGGCTTTTGAAGATTTCTAAAACTCTTTTATTTCTAATATTTTTAGTACGCTCTAATAAATCCTCAAAATCGACTTCATAATAATCTAACAAATGTCTAAAATATTCTGGGTTTAACAAGTGACTCGAAAAATATAAAGAACTTTCTTCCCAGTCTTTATTCTTAATATGGCAGAATAAGTCGAAGATATCTTGATACGTCCCTTTTAAGACTTCTAATTGCTCTGCAATCTTATCAACTACTGCTTTTTCACGCTCATCAACATTTTCATCTCTTCGTGTCATCACTAATGCATCAAATAAGAACAATTGAGAAATCGGTCTTCGTCTAAATGTACGGAAAAATGCTTGAACAGTATCTTTGTCAGGACACTGCGCAAACTCGACAACGCTTTCAAGAATCGATTCATCCATCTCAAATGATTTGATTAGAATACGGATAAATTCTTTCTCTTCATGGTGGATCACACCATCAGCATTCATTACAAGCGCTATACCTTGTAAATAAAGTAAGCGCTCTTCTAGACTAAGATCTTTTGCTGCATGGTTTTCAAAGGAATTAGCTTCTTTCGTCGCTTCATTGATGATGTCTAAAATATCTAGCATAACAGACTCGCAATTAATCTTTATCGATACGTTGTTTTAAGGTAGACACATAAACTAAAGCTTCCGTCAGTTTTTGCTTTGTTTCTTCCAATATGTCTGATTGTTTTTTGTGTTGCTTGTTCAATGACATAAGTTGTTCATTATGTGCTCGTAGCTTCTGCTCAAGAGTAATATTGAGTTGTTCACTGAAGTTCTTCATTACTCGGTTCAGATGCTCAGCGACCATATCAATGATTTGGCTTGTCGCCTCTGGGATAATCTGACCACGAATCTCTTGCTCGATCTGGTGGTCTCGTTCTGTTTCATTACTTCTTTTCTTGCCAAGTAACCCACCAAAAACTCCAACAAAAATTCCCACAATTGGATTTAACATTGCAATACTAATTCCACCAGCGATTGTGCCTGCTATTAGAGAGAACTTTTCTTTTTCTTGGGGAGGGATGTCTAAATGAACACCAATTCCTTCTAAAGAGACGGTAACGTTACTTTCTAGTTTACGTTTAAAACGCTCTAGCTCTATTCGGATTAGTTCATCTATCTCTAGTTGCACCACAGGTCGAACAATACTTACAATAGAGTCGGACAGTGTATTACTTTTTGCGGCACTTACTAGGTTAAGCGTATTGTTAGATAACTCAGAGCTAACCTTTGACGTTATTTGTTCTTTACCAACACTGCACAGATTATACTCAAGCTCATTTAGCATAAGTTGAAGACTTTGCTTTTCTTCATTAAAGCTTCTTTCCAATGCGTTGATCTTCTCTTCAATTTCAACAGCACTATTTGACATGTATGAATTTTTTGTTTTCAGTGCTTCTTCGATGCTCGTTATCAAAGCTAATATTGCAGACTGGTAGCGGTGCTTTAACAAGTGGTCGAACTGACTTACAGCGTTATCAATCATCACCTCAAACCCCTTAATTGAGTAGAGCTGCTTATCTTGTGTTTCGATACTCATGACATCAAAACTATCTTGCAATCTTTCACTTAACGTTAGTTTGAGCTGCTCCACGCTCTTCACTAGTTCAAATTCCGATTTACGAGCAGATTTAGAAATTAAGCACCCTATATCTCTACTGTAGTCATAGTAGATCTCTTCAAGGCGCTCCATCACGCTATTATCAAACGGTATATCTGCGGGAAACAACGTTACGAAGTAATCACCACGCTCCAGATACGTCGCTATTGCTTTCTGGTGCGCCACATTACGAGCATCAAACCCTGGCATATCAACTAATATAGCCCCCCTTCTGTTCTTTAGACGTTGGTTATTTAACTCAACTGTGATGTGGGCAACATGGTCGCTTGGTTGAAAACTATGTAAGGTGTCAAGTGGATAGACGGATACAGGGGTGTCATCAACATAGTGAACGGTGAACTGCTCTGTCATTCCGTACGTCAGCTCAGTTGCGACAGCTGTTTCTGCTGCTATATTTACCTTAAGATAGTCATACCCAAGGTAACTGTTTAATAGACTACTTTTACCTGCTGAAAACTTCCCAATAATTGGTATGACAACTTTGAAGTTGCTAATTCGAGAACGTACAAACTGTAATTGTTCCTTCACACTATCATCATTCAAGTGCTGACTATTGATATCTTCCAACTGCTCAACAACAGATAACCATTGATACTGTAGCTCTGAGGCAACGACACCATGATCAAGTAATAGCGTATCCTTGCAACTCGAGTGGATCGTGGTTGCCCTACGATCATTTTGGCGTAATGCGTGTAGCAGCTCCAAACCAAGTTCTTTAGCTGGGCGAGGAGTAAATAAGTTCAAACTTAGATCTAACTCAAGTTCACCGATAATATCTCGCTCACTCTCAATTTCGTTAGCCATTTGAATACCTCTCAAAAGAGGGTAATCATTTTGTTTACTGCTAGCGATTGGAAGAATGTACTCACCTTCAACATTATCAATAAGGTTGCATTCTTGTGACTGTAAAATTAGAGTCGCTGGAACTAACTCTTCTTCATCAAGCTTTAATAACTTTAACGCATTTATATAGCGAGCAAGTTCGTTAGTCTCCCACGTACGTCCAGATGTCACATAGAAACTGCTCGTCAAATTAAGAAGTGTTTGATATGAGTTGGATGCTAGGCCTTGTGCTGTAGCTGTATGAAACCAATCATTAATAATTTGATTTCTTTCCAATGCGTCAACTCTTTGTGAAACATTGACTATTTTTTGAGACAATTCAGACTCTAGCACTTCGAAACCATGTTTCATAAGGGTCAATGAGCGGTTAAGTCTATGCTCAGTCATCTGAATACTTCCATATAAAACATCAACATGCTTCATCAGATAACTGGTTTTATTCGATAGGGACGCGACTACCTCCATTGTGAGCATATTCTTATGATTCAGCTTTTGTATCAGTCTTTGATTAGCATAGATTGCTCTGCTTAGCCCATGATTCACTTCAGACTGTCGTACACTATTACTACCCGTAAGATTGCCAATGATTCGACCGAACCGACTTTGCTCTAATTGAGAGTTTATTATCCCTTCGGTTGACGCAAGTGCAGTAATTGATGAAAAGGCTTCGTTAAGTAACTCGGTTGAATTACCTTTCATCTCTTCAATCAACATATCGATACTATTATCAATAAAGGTCTGCTCTTGAGCTTCAATTTCCATTGCAACTTGCTGTGTGACTTGTTGAAGGCTGTCATAGGTTTCAAAGTGCCCACTTCTTAACTGCTTATTTAGCTCGACACTTTGATCAAAATCTTTTGAGGCATCAGCCAGCTTATCGACCACAGCAACAAATCTCTCTTCAGTATCTTGGAAATCTTTAAACTGCTCTAAGATACGATTCACGTCCTCATAGCCTTCGTCTATCAATTTCCCTGCATTTTCTGGAGTGAAGTTAAGCGGTGCAATTAATCCATCAAACTCTCTCGTGGGCACGATGTTCCAAAAACGAACATTAGGGTACTGCTTTACCGTTTGAGCTAACTGTGGGTCTCTCTCTAGATATAAATTGATAATATGAGTACAGTTATGCTTTTCAATCAACACCTTGTAAGGTGTGTTATCACTATATTCACCAGGCAACACCCCACCATCGAAGTAAGTTGTTCCATCAATATCAATGCCATCAAAGACAATAGGAATCGCTGCTGACGCGAGTAACCATTGAACTATACTTGTCGGTGTTTTATCCGTTAAATCAGGGTATTCAAGCTTTCTGGTACTAGAGTTCAGCGCACAAACATGGAATGGAATATCACTTTGGCAGACACCATCACAAGCACCGCTTTGTTCAATCAAGTGCTTTAAGCCACTTTGATTAAACAAACCTTGTGATTGGCTCAGCCCTGTTATCGCCAGTGCAGCTCTAGCAGCCAATGAAGGGGTAAACAATGTACTAGCAAAAGATGCTGCTTTTCTTGCAAGGTTGTCTTTATTTAAAGACATGATTTGATCTTTAGATATTCCACGCCATAATTTTTCGGCTGCTTCCACATCACCCTTAACAAATAATGCACCATTTAAGCCACCAACAGAAGTACCAGCCACAGCTTCAACGTTTTTATCTAGACCAAACTCTCTAAGTGCTTTCCAAGCGCCAACTTCATATGCGCCTTTGCCACCTCCACCCGAGAAGACAATACCTAATTTACTCATTATTTACCTTATTAATCGAAACTGACTGATACTAATGACTTTTTATCACTAATAATTTGAACTTGTACTTCTTGTGATATGTAGAACTGCTCCGATTTTATAGCGGGTGCAGTCTTGGCTATAACTATCATTAACACCATAATCTCTATTTCAGGAGCATCATCCAATTGAATAGACACGCCAATCGGACTGATCTTGACCACTCTGCCTTGCAGGGAGTCAAGATTCGCCATTCCAGAAAGAACCTTTAGGTCACCTTGAAGAAGCGCGTCAAAAGTCACTATGTCTCTCTGTATCCGATCTGTTTTTATTTTCATCGAGTTTAATTGCATCACACTTGGACTACTGGCCAATGCAATTTCTTTTAACCTACACACCTCAATCAGTAAACCTTCGATGTGGGCATAAATTTTTTCTGAGTCACGTTTTTGGTGATGAAGAATATCTAGCTGAGACTTAACCTTTCTGTGAAAATCAGCTAAGTGCTTTTTCTTATCCCCTACTAAATTTTCATCAAAAATAAGCTCATTTAACGTACCAATCGTTAGTTTCAGTGTTTGTTGAGTAGCCAAGTATTCTCGGTGATATTCTTCAAAGATTTTTGAAAGCTGCCATTTCAATGTTGAGCCGTCACTCCCCTGGTCTACTTGAGCCAAAAACTCTTTTAGTCGATCACCGTGCGCTGAGATCTCCATATTTTCTACCGAAGAGTACCCAATCACATCTACAAAACTTATCTCGGCATGTTCAAGATCAACTTTGGCTACTTCGATAATGCTTTTGACTTCTGATTCCAATTTCTTATCAGTCTTACTCATTACTACCAAGACTGGCTGCTCTAGCTCCAGGCCTTGAAGAAAGTTGATATCTTGTTGGGGAACGGTACCGCTTTGACTATCGACTAACCAAATTAGATAATCTGCCGCTCTTAAATGAGTGCGAGCAATATTTTCATCAATCTTCTTTTGGTTATCAGATTTGCTATATCCTGGAGTATCCAAAAAGATCAGATTGCCATAATGAAAAACCTCTCTCTCAACAGCAATCATTTGCAATATATGACTAAAGGTCACTCGATACTTTTTGTTGAATGCATGGCAAATCGCTTTGACTGCGTGTTCGTCAATTTCGGTCTTCTTTCCAAAGAAATTCAGTGCATCAATGCTGTTCGAAACCCCTTTGAATAAGAAAGTGGGTATGGACGTAGTTGGAGTCGTGTCTACAGGAAGAAGTGAAGGACAACCTAAAACAGTATTGAGAAAACGTGTTTTACCTGCACTAAAAGAGCCTCCAACTGCCACAGTATGACTCTGTTGTAACTGAGGAAATGACACCGCTTCTTTAAGTAAATCAAACCACTCAAGAAGTCGAACATAAGCACTTGCACCGCTAGTATTTTCACTCTTTTCTGTGTGCGATAAAAACTTTTGATTAATTAGCTTATCTATATCTTCTAAAATTTGATCACTCGGAGTTCTTACCTCTGGTTTTGCGACTAAGCTGGCAAATAGTTCCAACCCAAGATCTGAATCTTCAAGATAACGATTAGATTTACCTGATGATACCAAAGGCGTTGTTTCTTTCTTTTCTTCTAGTGATGCTAAATGACCATTCATCAAGCTATCTATATCCATCTCATTTAACCTTTCAAATACTCAGTTATGCGTTGTGTTATAACTAAGTCACCAAAGCCAGAGAGCCATTGAGCTAATAGCTTTGAGTCAACTACAGTTGCTGAAATTTTGTATATATCCCCCTGTTGGGTAATGTTTTGGTCTGTCGAGATTGGTGTTTCCGAAAGAAGCAACGCTAACTCATTTTTAACTTCAAGTTCGAGGGAGATCTTCTGTCCTTCGCCAAAACCAAACCTTCCATCAGCATCATACTGGCTTAGCTTAAACTCTTTTGGGCGTTCAAAACCGAAAGATGAAACAGAGGCTTTACTTACCCGATGAACTGCGATGCTCCGTTCGTTGTCATAGCCATCAAATCGACAAACTAAGTACATTCGTTGGCCTTGCTGAGCCAAACCTAACGGCATCACCAATGCAGACTTTTGAACTTGTTTAGTATTGTAATAATCAATATTGAGCAAACGATCGTGATATAGAGCTTCGCTAATTGCGGAAAATACCTTTGTGACAATTTTGGGTGGCAATAGTGGTTGAGTTTCACTCACTACTCTCACCTTTTTTAGCCACTCTCTTTCTCTAGAGTTTCCACTCGTTGGGTTGAGTTTGTATTTTGCCTCTTGAAAAAAACCATCAAGTGACGCTGTTATGTTAACTGGTAAGAGCTTAATCAAATACTCTTCTGCTAGGTTTAAAAGCAATGCCTCTTGTGCTGACAGCTTAGGTAGCGTCACCCCCCCAGCTTCTTTGTTCCAGCGATATCCATATGGTTTACTTCTTTCATCACGAATGATGTCAAAGTGTTCACAAAGCAGTTCTAAATTCCGCTGAATTGTACGGAGTTCCCTCTCTATACCGATATGCTCTAGTTGCTGGTGAAGCTCTCGTGCCGTAACTTGATGTGATTTTGGTATCCGCTTTAGCAACTCAAACGCTACAACAAGAGACTCGTGAGTGCTCGTTCGTTTGGCCATACTTAGTCTTACCTAATTTTTCAAAAACTGATGTCTTTATTCGATACAACTGAAAAGAAATGATATTTCATATTGTAATGTCATACCTTTTAATGAACTCCTTATACCTCAATATGCAACCTTTAGTTAAGAAACAGGCAGCCATATACCTAACAAATTGACTATAACGTGTTATATGTCAAATTGTGTCGCACCAAACCGCTTAAAAAACAATCACCTTGAGTGATAGAGCCATTTCTAACGCACAGAAAATCTCTTGTTCTATGTGACACATGGTGTCGTACTTGAATTTAAGATCACTTCTATTAAGGACACTTTTAACATCGGAGTGCATAATGTCTGTTAATACGTGTGATAAGAATGTCTCTGCTGACCCCCTTGATATCAGCACAATTAGTAAAGCTACATGGCAGGATCTAATCAATCAGATACGTTTCTTAGAACTAGAAAATAAGAAGCTCAAGGATAGGGTGTGCTCTTTAGAAAATCAGATTCGAATAGACTGCTTAACTAAAGTTGAAACTCGTGAATACGGGATGACATACTTAGAAATGTCTTTAAAAAATGAACAATTGAACTCACTAGGGCTAGTCTTTATAGATGTCGATCATCTTAAAATAATCAACGATACAGAAGGACATGTGGTAGGGGATAAAGTTTTGTCTTATGTGGGTAGTGCACTCAAGAATATTCAGAAGCCTTGCCAATCTATCTCACGTTATGGTGGCGACGAATTCCTTGCGGTGCTACCCAATGCAACACATCAAGAAACCAATGTATGGTGTAAACAACTCCACGAAACACTCGCAAAACAACGACTACCACTTGCTCGTTCATCACTTTCCATCACCGTCACTACTGGAAGTTATGTTTACAACATGGAAGGCGATGAAAAATTAACATCGAACCAATTAATCAGTTTGGTTGACCTCGATATGTATCAAAAGAAAGGTGGTCGCATTCGTTAACGAACCATCCAAAAACTAGGAACTACCTGGGTAAGTTAAGAGTTAAGACATACGAATATTGATCGCTTCATCACAATACGTACTTTGTTACTTAAAAACTTCAAGGATGTGTCAGCAAAACCTTGACAAATTTATGCCCAAACCGTTTTAGAGCCTGTCTCCAATGAGATAAGGTTAGCTAATGGGTTAACCACCAATTGAAGTTTTTAGAAAAAGAGAGGAATGTATTGCTGTTTCGAGCCATTGGTAACAGTTTCTAGCAATCACCTTGGACTTGGTTGCATATGACCGCATAAGATAAGACATACGGTTTTATAATCAACTTGTTCAGAGTGGAGCACAAACATCACAATGGCAGTTTTATACAGTAAATTATACGAAGAACTTCAGCTAAGACTTTTCAAAAACATTAACCCAGAACACGCTGAGTTCATTCAGTTCCACTTCCATAAGCTGACTCCTCAAGTGTTAGAACGACTTCGAGTAGTTGGTAGGATAGACCCAAATCGTTCAGCTTACTTCCCGTGTTCAGACGAAGATGATTTTAAAATCTCTGTTGCTCCCTTTCCTATTACTGAAACATGCTATATCCACTACAAGGGCACCTCTTACGTAGATGTAGTTCTTAAGGCAAGCAACAAGTATTACTATGTGATTGCTCTCTGGTTACTTTGGTACGATGAGAACAAGCACTCCTCTCTTGGCCGTGAAATTGTAAGAGCGTTCATCATCAATTCTATCGATGTAATGAATGAGGAAGCACTCTTAACATCAGATGGTATTCAAAGCAAAGTAAGCCCAAAGGAAATGAGAAGAAAAACCGTTAGGTTTTACGCTAATGTTTTTGATTTCACTAGAATATATGGTCATATGACTACGCCATTTAAGGGGATGCTAAAAGCTCATACCGTTGATAAAGGTGTCAATCTTAACAAAGTGGGTGAACTTGTCCTTCAGCATACAGATGAAGGAGATCTGGAGCGATTTAAGAAGCGCGGTTTTAGTAAATTCAATAAAATATTCGAAGTACTTGCGGAAGCGAGTATTGAGGATAGTTTTCGCCTAGGAGGACTCTTGCTTCTTATAAAAAACAGTAAAGACGCAAGAACAATGAAAAAGGTAGTAGTGGATCTTGCTCTGAAATTGAATCAAAGCGATCTCAATGAGGTAGCATAGTGGTAGATAGCATTCTCGATTTCTCAAAACACTTACTTTTAACTCTTATTGCCATACTCGCCTTTACTGCCGCAATAGGGGCAAATGCAAAGCTTTTTTTTACAAGTGTCCTGCTTATCTTGGCTATAATATTTGTCATGATCAGTGCATTCTTTTGCTACAAAGCATTTGAAGTTGTAATCGATTCTAAGATAAAACAAGAATCATACAATAATGAAAAACAGAAAAATAAAGCGCCATTGACTGATAAGGCTAAGAAATCCTTATTTTGGAAGATACGCCTTCAGTTTTTTACTAGCTTACTCTCATTGGTACTCATTGGAGCGATGGTTGTGTTTGAGACTATTGGCTTTACACATGATAGCGGCCTTTGTGCGGCCTTAGCTTCAAATGAGTGGTGTGAAAGTACCTACGGTTACAGCTCTTTACCGTCAGAGACACGTTTACCCCCTCAATCGGAAGAAGTAGACGCTTTACTCCTCAACCTCCTCGCAAAAATGAAGGCTATCTAACGGTATTGTCGTTTCAAAGGTGTCAGGTGTCGTTCAGCTAGTTAAATCCTTGCGTAGTCCGTAAATGTTGGTATTCATTGTTTGCAGTATTCATTGTTTGCAGTATTCATTGTTGCTTCGTAGCACAGAAGTGCCCCAAAACGTTTTAGGCACCTTCTAAATCTCAATTATAACACCTTTATTTGACCTAATTTTCTTTATCCAACAAAGTGTTTAGTGGCTGTTAGTTAGGGGCATGAAATGTCATTAGAAGAAACAAAAGCTAGTTTGCTAGCTGCAAGCGAAACAGCAGATGGTTTGCTGGCACAGATTAATGATTTGTATATCCAAGAAATACGAACTGAAGAGAAAATCTTAAAGGAGGCACTGTCTGAGCTACATAACTCAGGAGAGATTGATCTTGTCGAGATAGTAAGAGGAGTTGATAAAAGCTCCAACGGATACGATTTTTTCACAACTTTGCATGCCTTTGAAAGCGCGTTACCTTTACTAAATGCAAGTGTTGACGATGTTCTACGTTGCTTAGTTCATCTTACGCAGCAGGGTGGTAGTAGTGGCGTATATGGGGCCTTTGAACGTTTCTGTCGAGCGCAAGCCTCTCGTCCTAGATATAGTGTTGGATTTATCTTGGCACAAAGTGAGCTTAGTACATATGCCCCTTTTCTATCCAGTTCAATTCTCGCATACGACTCAAATCATGTAACCGAAGCTATCCAGACGATAGAAAATTTGATTGCTGATAGACATGAGCTGATCAGGAGACAAGCATATTTTACTTTGGGGAGGCTGGATGTAGGTGAAACTCAGGCTAATGTCATTTGGAGAATACTTAACAACAGTGCTAGAAATGAGTGCGACAGCGATTGTTGTGCTTCGATACTGAAATCAATGCTTTGTTTTGGACAAACATTCCCATCTTATTGGCAGCCGATTGAAGATATTCTACTGACGTTTGTTGAGGGAGCTTCTCCAGAGGTTATCTATGAGATATCAGATATTGTCGCCTTTCAAAGAGTCGCCCTACCGCAGAGTGTTCTTGAGCTTCTGGTAAAACAACTTTTCAATGTTTCACCTGAGCATAATAGCACCGTCAGCAATATTAATTATGTGTTAGTTAAATTGGTTAAGAGCGGTTCAACTTCAGTTGCAGTCGAATTATTGGAATCAATCTTAGCTGTAGGTGTGGAAATCACGGATTTAGGCTATTTATCTAATGAGTTACTGCGTAAACATCGAGATTTACTTAACCACATTATTACAAGGTGGTTCCTATCTGGAGAAGTATCACTTTGTCATGGTGCTCTGGATTTACTTCATGATGTAACGGGCAAGGACATTGAACTAAAGGCTGATATGGCATTGCTAGATGATGAAGTGAAGCAGATATTTGTGAGTCACAAGGCTGTAGGTTGGCTCTTTATGCGCCCTATATCAGCAGCAAGCTTCATTCTATCTATTTGCGAAACTGCTTCGACAGCTATAAGTAAAGATTTTGAACAGATTTTATACTACCCCTTGCTTTTGAGTTATCCTGGACAGCTTAAGCGATTCTTCCAATCATGCATTGATAAAGGATTTCAAGCACATCTATGTGAACATCTTCTCAGTAGACTACAGTCTTACCACTCTGATATTGAGAAAGTATCTGAATTAAAGGAGCTAATGGCACCCAGCGAAAATATAAATGTTTACTGGAAAGAATCCAACAGGCATATGCAGACAGCCTACGAAAAAGCATCTAGAGGATCGCTTATTGACCATCTGTGCTCAACAAAGCAGATTTTATTGTATGGTAATAGCTCAATTTACTATGTACATAAGGGGGACGGAGAGACAATTCGGCAAGAGATGCAAATGCAGTCTTTTTCTCATTCTACTGAAATGCCAAGTTTAGACGTCCTGGATCCAGAGTCACTAGATTATATGTTACGACTTTACCGTTGTGAGAGAATGAAAAATGAAATTAATTCTTAAGCAATACTTAGCTTCTCTGAAAGAGCGTAAGGAATTAGATGCTGTGTTACCCGATTTATTGAGTAGCATGGGAATGAATGTGTTCATTTCACCGACTCGTGGGGTTAAAGAATACGGCGTTGATATAGCAGCAGTTGGACATGTTAAGGCGGAGGAAGAAAAAGTTTATTTGTTCTCTGTTAAGTCTGGAAACCTTACTCGTGATACTTGGAATGGGAATACAGATCAAGCTCTTAGGCCCTCGTTAGATGAGATTCAAGACTCATTTATCCCTAGTCGCCTGCCTCCTGAACATCGGGATAAAAAAATAGTCATCTGTTTATGTTTTGGCGGGGATGTTAACTCTGGTATTAGGCAGGAAGTCTCTGGGTATGAGAAACGGAATACACGAGACAATATTTCTTTTGAGGAGTGGAATGGAGATAAACTCTCAGAGTTCATTCAAAAGTACTTGCTGAAGGAGAAGTTGTTGCCTAGCTCCTGTCAGGCTTTGTTAAGAAAATCCTTGGCTTTACTCGAAGAACCCGAGAGTTCAAATAAGCATTTTTCACAATTAGTTGATGAAGTTCTGTCAAATGCCACTGATTCCGATTCTGTTGCATCGGCCATAACGCGGGTAAACGTTTGTTTATGGGTTCTGTACTCATGGTGTCGTGATGGAGGGAATCTAGAATCAGCATATCTTTCGTCGGAGCTAGCATTGCTGTTGGCTTGGAATAAGGTCAAAGATCACTACACAGGAAGGAACAAGTCCTCGAAATCGTTTGATAGCATTTTAGATACATATCAACAGATTACTGATTGTTATGTAGATCGATGTTTAATTCCATATGTTGAATTTAAATACGCTCTCTCTCATGCTGTTCATTCGCCAAGTTCTATTGATGTAAATATTAAGCTATTTGATGTTTTAGGACGTTTAGCGGTTAAAGGGCACTGGATTTTAGACTCACTGTCCAAGAATTACGTGGAAACTCCACCTATAGCTGGAGAAAGCGAAGAACAGGAAAAATTACGGCTTCGCCTCAGAGAAATAACGAGGTCAATTAACCTATTGGTCGTTAATAATCCAATGTTGCTATCGCCTTACAAAGACTCACAAGCAATTGATCTTGGTCTCGCTTTAACTTTGCTTTCAAATAATTCAGAACTTGATGATTTTGTGCGAAGTTGGCTCTCGGAAATGGTCAATAGGTGCATATTCTGTTTTGAAAGTAATGGCATGTATCCAATCGTTCACAACTCTTACGAAAAGCTGCTTGAACATCGAAATAAAGATAAAGCCGATAGTAACTATAAAAATAAAGTTACGGAGGCTAGTGTTTTGTACCCGCTGTTAACGGTTTTTTGCTCTCTGTATAAACTAGATTCAGTAAGCCAAGATTTGGAAAAGTTTGCCACAGAAAAACTGGCACATAGCACGTTACAATATTGGTATCCAAACCAACATAGTGAGGACGCTATGTACTCTAACTCTGATACGCATGGCTCTGCATCAACTGACTTTCCTATGAATAGTAGTTCAGCGCTAGAGCATATAAAACAAGAATGTAGCGAGGCAGATTCATTCAAGAAAATGTCAGCTGTAACTGAAGGAAAGGCTCCGTTAGTACTAACAGCTTGCCGCTGCTACCGATATCCAGTTCCTTTCCATTATCTTGAGGACTGGTTCACTGCATCTGAGTGAATAGCAAAGTTTGAGATTTTCAGATCCTTTTTATGGAAACTGAAATGCCATAATTAATTGAGATAGCTTTATCTCAATTAATTCAAGTTTGGCTAATTTAGTGAAATATATAACACGTTTGTGTCCAGAGATGCGCCAGCGTTGATCACGGCAAACTCACCTTTGCCCCATTCGAAGCTAGAACTGTCCTGTTCCCCCGTTTCTATACGAGGTTATTTGACCCAATTTTTCTTATACCACAAAGTTTCTATGGGTTTGGTGGTGATTCACTTGTCTGCTACAGAACTGTTCCAGTTTTTCCAAAGCGTGAAACATACCCCTTTGCATCAAAAGTTACATGATGAGACCCGAAGTGAAAATGGACAGTATTCTTGGATTGAAATTGCTCTAAAATATACTGATTACCTCTTTCACTAGTTGCTGTCATAGATGTGTGAACATTATTCGGTGAATCTACACAGAAACGACTCATCTCTACATCTTGATTGTTTATAGTAACGACACTTTTTCCCAAGTAGTCATCTTTACAAACTCTGAACCCATCAAGCTGGATAAAGTTGAAATACATTCTAAATTTTCCCGATGCAGATTGACCAGGCTCTGCTATGAATAGGTAGTCAGGGTCACCAGTTTGCTCTGATAACCAACCGATAGCTGATGATGCCTCGTTTTGGATAAAGTTACCTGTAGATACGTAATCGGTGGTAATGGTTTTTGCAACAGCTAGAGATGGTAAGGTGCAGATAACGGCGAACAACTTCCATTTTTTCATTGGGTTACCTTAGGACTTTCAGTACGTGATATTGTCAAATTGTTAATTAAATCATCGAATTGGATGCTATTGCTGAGGAAGCAGTTCTTCTCACACTCAAAGTGTTCATATATCCTCTCTTGACAGTCAAATTGGATGCTCTCACAACTGTTGTTGGTCATTCTATGTTTATTCCGAATGATGTTCTCAAGTTTGCTCACTCTCTGATTCACTCTTGGATTATGAATAAGTAAAATTATGGCTAACTCAATTTTAACTTTCAACACCTCAACTAATCCGTTAGATACTAATCTAGAGGGATCACCAAAACGTTTATGTCCAGTACAGAGCTAGCTGGCATAACTACCTCAGATCTGCCCCAAAGTTGCTTAGACCTTTTACTCACTCGCATCTGGTTCATGGGGTGTTGCCCGACTAGAAGTTATCCATTCTTCTGATACTGTTAGTCGTGAATCCCCGTGTTGTATCACGGGGTAAATTCAACGTAACTTCGTAGTATGCGGACTATAGCTTAAAGTGTCTTAGACTAGTTCATAAGCTAATTTAGCGATCGATTCTGTTCTTGTCTTAATCTGCTCTTCATTCCAATTGTCCAGATCAAAATCATCGCTATTCACTTCATCAACAAACTCTTTAACTAAAATAAGCTCAGACTTACTGTAGTAGCTTAGCTTTTCTTTAGGATCTTTGTCAGCTATATCACCATTGATCTCAGCACATAGAGGCAATATGTTACCCACCATTCCAATGTATTCGTGACCTAGCTTTTGAGGAGCAATATGCTCTAGTGTATACAAGTGTGCAGTTAACTCACCTGTTTGTCGTTTTTTGATTTGTAAATGACAAGTTCTGCACAAACTTGGAAATAAATTCACTTTCACTAGGAACACGATCTTGTAGTTTTTCATGTACCGACTTTAGAAGCTCATTAGCATCTCTTTTATTTGTACAGTTTCTTAATTCGATTAGATTATCTAATTGCTGAAAAAGCAAATCCTGCCCCTAGAACTTCCCTATTGTTCTTAATGCTCTATTTTTTGATGCTACGTTACTTACATTTGAATCTATGGCAGACTTCACTCGTGAAGAAGAGATCGATTTTGGCACAAATCAAAGATATTCCCTTCATATTAGAGGAGCCTTTAGTGCGAGGTTCGGCTCGTTATTCTAAATTTAAACCTTAGCAGGAACATGTTATTATGGATGGAACTGTTTACACGGCCCCCCTTACCAGTGGTGTCGGTAAAGCCATCGTGAATCGATTCGCTTCGTGATAATTAGGACTAAAACTGAGCCTTACTGAGAAAACAAGTTTGATGATAGTTTTCTTCCACATCGTAAATAGCTTTTTTTGGCTCAGAAATATCGCCATTCGTTTTAGCTAGCTTAGCAACTCGTAATCACGTCGGTGTTATGTGCATGATAAAAATACCTATGTCCCGAATTAAGCTCTTAGCACGTTACTTTAAGTATAATATCTCGCCAGTTAGTCGTATATTGCGGAGTTAGCCATTTCTCTTCGCATGCCCCATTTCTGTTCTATGCCTTGGGAACAACAAAAGAAGTATCAGTGCGCTTGATTTTAGTATCAAAGTAGCTATTGAAGCAGCTCTTCCAGTTCTTTGCCCACTAGTATCACAAAAGATGTATAGATTGCTGTAAGACACTCTTCGTTTCCACACCTATCAATACGAACAAAACCTTTAGATGCAAGGTCGTCAATAGAAATCGAAAGTTCTTCGACACTGCGACCTGTTATCTCAGATAACTTCCTTACATTATTTGCTCTATCACGAGAAATCATATACAAAAGCTTAATATTTTCGTTAGTTAAAACCTGGGCCAGCTCCGTTAATGATGTAAACCACAAATGAGGAAAATTTTCTACATGGTTTAATTTACCAGCTGAAACATCCAACATATACTTACGAACTAGTTCTTCATCGGCTATTCCAATTCGAGCTTTCATAGTCTGTCCATATCTATAAAATATAATACTTCCCTTTAATGGAAAGAGAAAACAGTGATAATAATGATAAATTACAGTCGATTTCTCAAACCTTATTATCTAAATCTAATTTCATTAAACCGCACTATTATTACTCACTACTTTTATAAAGCGCAATAATTTTAAGAACATCAGCTGTAATATTAATTGCTTTAGAGCCTGATGGTATATCCATCTTATCTTGGTATTGAACCCAAACTTCACCATTTTTTGATATACGGATCATTGCAAATGTTTCGTTAAGAAATGACTTATTGACGCCAAGCTGCTCATGAATATCATCATTCATAATCATCCCTATTACATGTTGGTAGCAGAATATGATGAATATTAATCCATGATGTTCAGAAAAACAATACTATTCATCCATTATGTTTAAAAATGGACACTTGAATATAATATGAAAAGCCAGATCTTTGATCTGGCAGATATCAATGAGGTTTTATTAAAGACTGGAACACAAAGACTCTAACACCTTTCTTTCAGTGCTTAATTTTTTAACTCTATTACCAGTCTCAAAACTGTCTATTTTACTCATGTGTTTAACAAAACGATCAGCATTTGCTTTACTTGAAATTTTGAAGTTAGATAAATGATTGTAAGTCTTAATTTTATCAGTTAATTTTTTATCATAGAAAAGCATATTCTGAAAAAGAATATCAGGCATAACGTATGCGTCTAATACTTGTTTAATTCTGTACATTGACTGATACAGATCTTGTGCTTCTACAGCAGTCAAAAGACCATCTAAAGCAAGCTTTTCAACAATATCTGCAACATCATGGATTGGCTTTGATATCTTTGCCGCCTCTTTCTTAATTCCAGCTCTGTCAATATCGAAATAACCACGGCATTCATTCACTTTTGCTTCATGATATATTCTATAATAAGATTTGTGTTTAGCTATAAACTTGTCGTAAGCCCCTTTGGTAACATTATACTCCCCTGACTTTACACATTCAGTTACATCGTTTTCTAGAAACTCTTCAAATGTATACTTTGGAATGTCATCAATACGTTTTTTGGCAACAATGACAACCTTATTCTTAGGACAGCTATTTCTTACTTCTTCATCACATCTTTTAATATTTAGTCGAAGATAAAGAGTCATTCCTTTCCTATGTCGATACGGAGTGAAGTTCTTACCATCATCAAGTATATTATTTCTTTTCTTATCAATCGCGACATTCATTGCATCTGCATAATTAGCCATAACTTAAACCTTACAATTTATTCTTATCTTTTAATACAAGATACCAGTTAACTTTATATAAGTAAACAAACTGTAATTTACAAAAAATATAATTTTAACAGGTTGATTCGTAAACTTTATCTATTACGAATAAACTAATTTTAATTATTATTGACGGGTAAATTTAATAAAATATTTATTAACTATGACGAATCATTGATTTTTAATAATTAGTGAAAAAATTAAAAAATAATGACTAGTGAATTATATATAGAAAGTGATATAATTACATTTAATGATAGCTATAAATATTAGGCTAATTATTTATACCTTAGTGATCCTGGCTAATGATACTTTCTAATAGTTTGTTCACCGAACTTCGTTGTGGTTTATCATTCTTGTGTAAGATATCAACATGAGCAGTAGCAATAAAAGTCTTATAGTCACTCTCAGAAATCTGTTTTGTGCTTAAATTTTCAAATACATTTTCCATTGTTTTTCGCTTAGTGATACAGCTAAATGCTTTATCAAGAGTATCCAAAAATAGCGCTTCAATAACTGTTTCAAAACCCATTTCGACATCTTTAAGCATAGAAATCATCTCAACGACATACACGACATCAGAAGCGCCTTTTAATCTTTTACGTGCTCTCAGATTCCATTTCATGTCATCTATGAATTGTTCTACTTCTTTGCGATATCTAACATTCACAGAAAGCATCACAAGATAAGTCCTCATATCTTGATCTTGCTTACTTTCGTAAACTCTAAGCGCATTATCTGATTGTTCTTGAGCGTGCGCAGCCGCTCTTTCTAGTTCTTCTTCATAGTTACTCAGGTCCTTACAGGCGTCATGTAGAATACCGTTTCCAATAAGCTTTCCGAGTGTATATTTTCGATTTCCACCTAACTGGGAGGCAGACATTCGAACTCCGTCGAGATTAAATACGATCCCCACCGCAACCCCCTTCTTTGTTTGTAGCTCAACTTTGAGGCTTGAATGTGTTGATTCAACAGCAGTGACAAACTCTGCAAGATTAGAGCGTGGCTTTAACTTATTGATACCAGTTTTTACCAGACGAGCTATTTGAGCCTTTTTGTTAAATATTTTAGCGTCATTAATATCAACATAGGAATCGTAACCAATCTTATTACTACTTACTAATTGTCGCAGACCAAACTCTATCTCTAGCTCCCTCATTACTTCTTGTGCTCGTATCTTGCTATAAGAGTCTTTGATGCGTTTTCTTGTTACTATATCGATAGTAGATGTGACTACATGTATATGTTGTTCATCGGTATCATTATGTTTAAAAGCAATATATCGGCAATTTGCGTAACCCAAATGATTCATCAACTTTTTAGCTGTTTTGCACCATTGGAAATTAGTTAAACTCTCATTAGTATCTAAGCTTACAATCATGTGCTTAAATTGCTGTTTGGCGGTTGGATTAAGCCTTATAGACTCCTGCATCTCCCTTATCGCAAGCGCCATATCTAACATCTCCCCTGGTGCGTTTTTAGCATTTACAGGGATATGTATAATATTATTTGCATAAATAAATTCTGTTACTGCATCAGCGCTTTTAGTCGCTCCTGCACCATAATTTACTAAATATTTAGCCACTCGTTCATCGTCACCAGCAACATACTTTATGAGAGCATCTGCGGTCAGCTTAGTATGCTTACCGCCTTTTTGTGCAGGTTCCTTATAGATCATGACTTGAGCCTCTTAATTCTTTCAGTGCCTGAACAAGCTTGTCTTCACTTAAATGCTGTTTTGCTATTTCATAAGCCGCTTCTTGAGTAAAGCTATTCACTAGCAAGTGACGAGTGGCCTGAAACTCTCTTAATAGTCCCGCTAGTACTACAAGAGTACTTTCTATTTCTTCTCTTGTGAGAGCTTTACTATTCTCAATATCGGTGGCAATTGTTTTAATTTGATCACTGAGTTCTGAAGTTTCTGAGAAGAACTCTTTAGATGCCTCTAGAATGATAGGTTTGACTTTTACAGCATTATTGATGATGTCACGAGTAAATGCTGAAAGCTTTGAATAACCAGCCACACATTGCTTTTTAACTAGCTCTTGATATTCTTTTTCAGTGAGATTTGTCTTTACTGATTTAATCTGTAAATCAGCAGGTTCTTTACGAGCTTTGTATTTCTCTTTTTTTACTGTCTTAATGGCAGTTTCAATAGCTCTAAAATCTTTTACACCTACATTTCTTAGAATGTCTAACACATCGTTGTTCATAATTATTACCTTTTATTGTATCTATACTCACCTCTCAAATAATTAGATATAGCTATTAAGATCTAAGACTAACAGCATATGATAAACTAGCGCTAACACCGAAGGGGGTTAGTGCAACCAACCAGAATGGGCGGAGTATTTGTCGGAGATTTTATTTGGGACAAATAAACGCGCAGACACAGCTTGCTTCAAAACTAGATAATTATATTATTAATTTAAATGATAAGATTTTCAATATTTATTTTTACACAAACAAAAGCACAGCTCACATTTAAAATAAACTTATAGGAAATACAATCAATAAATAACCTCATAAAATTCAATATTATAAAATAGTATCTTAATTAAATCTTTTATTTTCTTATCATGTAAGTAGATTTAATAGATAATTACTTAAATATTAAGTAATCTTAGTGTAATTTATTTTTGTTGCGTAAGTAGTATGACATCAAGACTAATTAAAAACAAAATAGACTTTACTTACTAAAACTGAATATCTTATTAAGAATTGAATAGGTATAGCTCTATTCTTCATTGCAATATAATTAATAGTAATATTTATGTTGACTATAAATTTTATAACCAAATTATGCATATATATCTAAGATTTGTATACTTGAAGTTATCTTTAGAGCGAAATCGAACGTCCTATGTAGAACTCTAACTTAACTCAACACCTTCCGTTCAAGGCGTTGAGGAGTGCTCATCTATCCCAAACGTTAAGTGAGATTTCTGCTCTAGCGGTTATAAATCTATATAAAATTAGAGCAGAAGAAATACTGCTCATTTATTATGAGTAAAACAATGATACGGCTGGTTCAATCGTATAACAGTCTTGTATCTTGTACATATTCGAATGCTCCTACGATCCTGGTACAGTGGGTAGGTTAAATCTAAGTAATCCCTTACCTTCTGATTTACCAGATTTTTCTTCTATTCCAACTAAACCATTTTTTGAATAAGATTCAATGATATGATCTATGTCACGGTTACTATCATCATATCCACACTTTATCGAAAAGTTGTTTAAAGAACCTATAATTATTTCCATTCTCTCCTTTGTGAAATATACTGTTATACGATTATCTTTCAAAAACTGATTGAATAAAACTCTATCCTTTTCTTTCGAAAAATCAATATCAAGGTTAGACAATTTTCCTGTAATACGTGATTTACTAGCTTTAATTTCATTTTCAATTTTTTCTCTTTCCATTCTTTTAATTTTATATTGATTCTCCCATTCTTCATCATCAGAATATTGTGTCATATATTCACGTATCTTTGACATGCTCTTATCGATCGTATTAATTTTCTCCTCTAAGTGAGAAATGTCTACACTTTGGTCAATGTCAAATTTTAAAGACTTAAGCACATTATAAATTTTATTTTGAGCCAAGTAATAATTTATATTTTCAGAGTCGCATTTAGTACTTTTTCTTTTTCTGTTACACTTTAAATACATACCTTTAGTTGGATTCTTAACTTTCCTACTAGAGAATGCCATTATATAACCACATTTAGCTAAACTACCACAACCGTTCTCATTTTCCTTCCGTATTAAGCAACCACATTTACCAACACCAACAAACACATTACGGAAAATTTCACCAACTCCACCTGTATTTTCCCGAGTTCTTTTTTGAACTGCATAGAATGTTCTATCATCAATAATTCTAGGATAGTAATCCTTACCATCTAACTTTCCAATTACATTCGTATTTCTGATGTATGCATTAATAGATGATTCACTAAGAGGACTATTTTTTGTTGTTTTTATTAGATTTCCATTTTCATCAAAACTGTATCTGTAGATATCCAAGTCACCGAGACTCTTAATAATTTTTTGAGGCCCGTAATTGAAGTTAAGTTTTAAATAAAATATTTTCCTAATAATTTCCGCATTCTCTTCAATTATTGTATAAGATTTTAAATCTGAGTTTCTAGCTAACCAGAAAGGTGGTTTCGCTATAGATTTCCTTCCTGAATCTTCAAGCAATTTTCTACTGGCTTTTATTCTTGAACTTTTTTGACTAGATTCTTGATATGCTAAGTACATTCCAATTTCAAGTAGTATTCTTCCTGTTACACTAGATACAGATTCCATATTTTCTTCAAAAACAAGATTCCATTTCGTGATAGCAATTTTAACACCAGCATCGATAATCCGTTGAAATTGACTTCTGACAAAGTCAACATTAGCTCGACTAAATCTATCTATTAGCTCTATAACAATAAGGTCGCCTTTCTCGATCTTTCCATTTTCAATATCATTAATCAAAGCCCCCAGTTCACCTCTTTTAAAGTTCGCGGCTGTGTAAGCGCTCTTACCACGATCTTCATAAATTAATCCCTTTGAGTATGCCGATTTCCCTTCACTTAAAAGGCGCTTGTTGTAATCAGAAATCCAATGCTCACAAGCCTGTTCCTGCCTTTGTATACCCTGTCCTTCCTCAGCCTGAATTTGCTTACTAACACGTTGATATAGATGATACTTATTCACTTTTTCTTACACATTCCCAGGAGTTATAAAATGTAGTATAACATTTAGTTGTCTTTTGCAAACTGTGGCTTACCCTGTCACATTGGTGGCGATATCCAAGAGCGCAGCAAACTGCTTCTTCAAACGCCTGAGAGCTTTCTAGCGCGTTTCAATGTTGATGTCCGTGTGATGAACGAAGTGGTTTCTATTAACCGTCAAGACAAAACGGTTACGGTTAACAATTTGCTTGATGGCTCGGAATACCAAGAGAGCTACGACTTTCTTCTACTTAGCCCTGGCGCAGGTCCAGTTGTGCCGCCTATTCCGGGTATTGATAACCCGTTAACACACTCGCTGCGCAATATTCCAGATATGGATCGCATCATTAAAACGATCGAAACCAACAAAGTTGAACACGCTACGGTCGTTGGTGGTGGTTTTATCGGTTTGGAAATGATGGAAGCCTTCAACCAGCTAGGCATAAAAACCACATTAGTTGAAATGGCGGATCAAGTGATGACGCCCGTTGACCGTGAAATGGCTGGCTTCGCACATGCTGAAATTCGTGAGAAAGGCATCGACCTTAAACTTGGCGTCGCACTTGAGTCGGTGAAATTCGTACCTAACGAGCACGTGGCAAGTTTCGACTCTGGTGAAAGCGAAAAACACCAACATCTAGAAGGTGAATTGGAATTAACACTAAACAATGGTGAAAGACTCACCACCGATATTCTGATTATGGCAATTGGTGTTCGCCCCGAGACCAAATTAGCAAAAGAAGCTGGCTTAGAAATCGGCGCTCTTGGTGGTATTTATACCAATGAATACATGCAAACCAGCGATCCTTCGATCTACGCTGTCGGCGACGCGGTAGAAGAGAAAGACTTCGTGACTGGCGAGCAAACTCTAGTGCCACTTGCGGGCCCGGCAAACCGTCAAGGCCGAATGGCAGCAGACAACATGCTTGGCCGCCAAGAAACTTACCAAGGTACGCAAGGCACGGCGATCTGTAAGATTTTTGATTTAGCCGTCGCTTCTACTGGTAAAAACGAGAAACAGCTGAAACGTGAAAACATCGCTTATGAAAAAGTGTATGTGCATACAGCAAGTCACGCGAGTTACTACCCAGGTGCAGAAACCGTGTCATTCAAAATGCTGTTTGATCCAGTAACAGGTAAAATATTAGGTGCGCAAGCAGTAGGTAAAGACGGTGTTGATAAACGTATCGACGTAATGGCAGTTGCTCAGCGTGCTGGTATGACGGTAGAGCAACTGCAACACCTCGAGCTAACTTACGCGCCACCTTATGGCTCTGCTAAAGATGTAATTAACCAAGCGGCGTTTGTGGCAAATAACATCATCAAAGGTGACGCGATTGCGATTCATTATGATGAAATGGATTCACTGACAGAAGACCAACTGTTACTTGATGTTCGTAATCCTGGTGAATTGGAGTCCGTTGGTTATCTTGAAGGTGCAATTAATATTCCTGTCGATCAACTACGTCGTCGCATGCACGAACTTCCTAAAGACAAAGAGATCGTGATTTACTGTCAAGTTGGGTTACGCGGTAACGTAGCATACCGTCAGCTGGTCAACAATGGTTACAAAGCCCGCAACTTGATTGGTGGATACAGAACTCTCAAATTTGCTCGCTTATAACTTGATAATAAAAAAGAGAAAACCACGTGCTTGGTTTTCTCTTTTTTTGCAGGAAAGAAAGCGTAGATCATTCACCTTCAATTGCCAAACGGACTGCTGCTTGAGCATGGATAGAAGTGGTATCAAGTAGTGTAACCTCGGTGTGACTTTGGTTTACAAGTAAGGCAATTTCAGTGCACCCGAGAATCACAGCTTCAGCTCCGTGCTCTTTTAGTTTTTCAATAATTTGCAAGTATATCGTCCTTGACTCCTCTTTGATTTCACCTTGGCATAACTCTTTATAAATAATGTTATGTACTTTAGAGCGGTCGTCTTGATCGGGAATGACGACATCAAGCCCATAACGGTCGGAAAGCCTTCCTTTATAAAAGTCTTGCTCCATTGTGAATTGAGTACCAAGGAGTCCGACCTTTTGAACCCCTTTCTCACGAAGTAACTCAGCAGTCGCGTCTGCGATATGTAGTATGGGGATATTAATACTGGCTTCAATTTGAGGCGCAACTTTGTGCATTGTGTTAGTACAAATAAGAATGAAGTCAGCGCCCCCTTTTTCTATTGAAGATGCAGCATCAGATAGAATGCTTGCCGTTTCTTCCCATTTACCTTGATGTTGAAGTTTCTCTATCTCCGAAAAATTCACGCTATACATACAAATTTTTGCGGAATTTAAGCCGCCTAACGTCTCTTTGACTCCTTCGTTGATCAATTTGTAATAACTAAGCGTCGACTCCCAGCTCATACCACCTAGAAGACCGATAGTTTTCATATAACTCTCCAATCGTTATACACCACCGTGCCAGGGGTGTTTTTACAAAAAAAATCAGCAACTTAAATAAGTAGCGTTCAAGCGTCCTCACTATTGAGCATTGGGTAACACGAAAATAAAATCATTCCCACAAGGACCGCTACGCGATTCTCATATATCCTCGCAATATCGTTACTGCATTTCCAGAAAGCTTAACGTGCTCAGTGCTTAACAACTCTGTATGGACGACCCCACTTCTCTCGGAGGCTTGGAAGCCTTTCAGTTGCTTTTTGTTGAGCTCTTTAGCCCAGTAAACACATAAAGCGCAATGTGCAGAGCCTGTAACTGGATCCTCATTAACACCTACCCAAGGCGCGAAGTATCGAGAGACAAAATCGGCGTCAGTACTTGATTGAGCAGTGATGACGACGCCACGGCCCTTTTGTTTAAGCAGCGCACCAAAATCAGGGTCGAGCTGTTCAAGCACAAATTCATCATTAATGACGATCAACTGCTTATTATCAAACTGACCGTAGGCGACTACATTGGCGGCATCTAGCCCCAAGCCATGAAGTAAGTCTTTGTTAATACTCGCTCTCATATCTAAAGTTGGCGCAGGAAACACCAAATGAATTTCTTCATGATCGAGTTGTGCAGTTAAAACCCCAGATAGCGTAACGAACTCAATCGTATCTCCAGTATTATATAACCCCTGCTCTTTCAGAACGTGCGCCGTTGCAAGTGTGCCGTGTCCACACAAAGCAACTTCCGTCCTCGGTGTAAACCAACGAAGTTGCATTGTATTGAGTGACAGAAATGCCGTTTCAGATAACGACATCTCGGCCGCGATGGCCAACATCGTTTCCTCATCAAGGCTTGACTCTGTGATACAAACACCCGCGGGATTACCTTTGAAAACCTCTGATGTAAACGAGTCAACCTGAAAAATTTTAACTTCCACGAAATATCCTTAAGTTCTATCAAACACGTAATTCTGTATCACGTGATTTTTAATATCTGTTGTTTGAGCGAAAAAAACCTATGAAATTTTCTACCAACCTTATAGGTCTTGTTGGAAGCGCTAACAAACAGGAGAATGTAGTTAATTATGCAAAACGTAAAAAGCCATCGTCAATGTGACTCAATTGGATATCTTATCGGAGTTTTCGGCGTTTCTTTAGTTCTAATATGGATTGGTATTTATAAATTCACACCTACAGAGGCCAAGCTTATACAACCGCTCGTTGAAAATCATTTTCTGATGAGTTGGTTGTATGATGTGATGTCAGTTCAAGCCGTATCAAACATCATTGGCGCAACAGAAATCATTGTCGCTATTGGATTAATCGTTGGCCTTAAAAACACACGAGTCGCTTATTTTTCTGGCATAGCCGCCGCAATTATTTTTCTTGCGACACTCAGCTTTCTAATTACGACACCGAATACATGGAAAGTGTCTGATGGGGTTTTGGTGACAAACTTCTTTTTAGTAAAAGATATTCTATTTTTAGCCATTGCGATTAGCGTCATCGAACGAAACAAGCCAAACAGAGAATAACTCTAAATAGTTCGAAATCTTGTTTTTCCAGAACGTAGCCTGAAAGGTGCAAACGACTTACAAGTCGAAACAAGTCGAATGGTTCTGTCAATAACTCTAAACAAAGGCTCTTAAATTTAGAATGTTTAAGAGTCTTTGCCTCTTAATTATGCGAAACAACATCTTAGCGTAAAGTGAAAAGAAAAGCCTTTTACTCTACTGCTAAGGTTTATTGATACTTTGCCGAAGTAATGAACTCACCGAATGTCTCGCACCATACAACAACCGTATTGTATTCAGAAATTGAAGTGCTTTGAGGAACCTCAACAACGAAGTTATCGAACGTTTTTACATCACCAATTAAGCTCATTTCAGATTTAAGGTCATTAAACTCTTGTTCCGTTTCGACAAACTTAGGAGATAGATAGAGTTTATAGTCTGGTCCGGGAGCGAGTTTTCCTACCAACGTAATGACTTCAGAACTCAAATGAATCTCTCCCTCTCCCCAATGAAAAGCATCGCTACCTTTGAGTTCCCTCTTAAACACTGCGCTGTATTCTGCACCTTGCTTGCTCTTAGCAACTTGTTCATCGGTCGGCGCAGGTGGTGCAATAAGGATCGGTAAAGTATAGATACCTATCGCAATGCCAATAGAAACTGCCACTAAGTGACTGATTGTTAATTTAATTATATTTTTCAAGGTCATAAGCATCTTCTTATTAGTTTTACTACTTGAAATTAGATTCAAATCGGCCTTATCTGTCTATTATCGAGCAGCATAATGTCATTAACATTATACACAAGCTATGCGCACTAAATGCAGACTGAGCGCAATTAAAAACGGCTGATAATTAATATCAGCCGTTTGCTTATCGGAAATGTCGTTGTGCCGGTTTGGTCACTATTCCGCTTCCACCAAAGCGATCTTATCGGATGTCGATTTTTCCAATTTTATCGCAATAAACTTAGAGGTTGGCGTAAACGTTCTATCCCCATAACTGTCCAAAGGAACTAATGGGTTTGTTTCTGGATAGTAAGCCGCCGCCTGACCTGCTGGTACATCATAGGCAACAAGCGTAAATCCGCTCACACGGCGCTCAACGCCATCTTCCCACAATGACACCATGTCCACTTTGTCGCCCGGTTCAAAACCGAGTTTACGAATATCCGCTTCATTGATAAACAGCACTTCGCGCATACCAAATACTCCACGATAACGGTCATTCAAGCCGTAAAGTGTCGTATTGTATTGGTCGTGTGAGCGCATGGTTTGCAAGATCAAATCTGGCTTTTGGCCTTTTTCGAGTATCGCTTCGCTGATCAACTGTTTCGGCAACTCACTAGAGCTGAACTGTGCTTTGCCGCTTGGTGTATTCCATCGACGCTCAGCAGCTGGGTTTACCAAGTGGAATCCACCCGGGTGTTTGAGCTTATGGTTAAAGTCGGTAAAGCCCGGAATCGTGTCGGCAATCAAATCGCGAATACGGTCGTAATCTTCAATCACCCACAACCAATCAATTGGTTTTGCCCCGAGTGTAGCATTGGCAATACCTGCAATAATCGCTGGTTCTGAACGCAAATGCTCCGAACGCGGTTTTAGCTGACCAAATGAAATATGTACCATGCTGAAGGTATCTTCAACCGTCACGCCTTGTGGGCCAGTCGCTTGCTGATCAATCTCAGTACGGCCTAAGCATGGAAGAATAAGCGCATCTTTACCTGTGACAAGGTGAGAACGATTTAACTTCGTCGAAATGTGTACGGTTAAATTACAGTTTCGCATCGCGTTGTGCGTACGTTCTGTGTCTGGCGTTGCTTGTGCAAAGTTACCGCCCAAACCGATAAATACTTTCGCTTGCCCTTCTTCCATCGCTTTAATGGCTTGCACAGTGTTGTGGCCTTCACCACGCGGGACGGCAAAGTTAAATCGACTTTCAATGCGATCCAACAACAGATCTGAAGGTTTTTCATCAATGCCCATCGTACGGTCGCCCTGAACGTTACTGTGACCTCGCACAGGTGAAAGACCCGCGCCCGGCTTTCCAACGTTACCTCGTAACATTTGCACGTTTGCGACTTCTTTAATGGTTGGCACAGAGTGACGATGCTGAGTCAACCCCATTGCCCAACACATGATCACACGTTCTGCACGTCGATACATGCTCGCCACCATCTCGATTTCACTTAAATCAAGACCCGATTGTTCCGCGATGTGTTCCCAAGACGTTGCATCCACTTCAGCCAAATACTTATCAATACCTATCGTGTGTTGTTTGATGAATTCGCGGTCAAATACCGCTTTGCCACCGTTTTGCAATGCCTCGCGCTCCCATTGCAACAAGAATTTCGCGATGCCACGAAACACTGCCATGTCTCCACCTAAAGCAGGACGCAGGTACGCCGTGTTTGTAGGCTCTGAGCCGTTACTCAACATCTCAATCGGCATTTGTGGGTTTTGGAAACGCTCTAACCCGCGCTCTTTGAGCGGGTTTAGACAGATAACCTGTGCACCACGTTTTACCGCTTCGCGCAGAGGTTCAAGCATTCGTGGGTGGTTCGTGCCCGGGTTTTGACCAATCACGAAAATCGCATCAGCTTCTTCAAAATCATCAAAGATCACTGTGCCTTTACCAACACCAATAGTGTCTTTCATCCCGATTGCACTGGCTTCGTGACACATGTTGGAACAATCTGGGAAGTTGTTGGTACCGAATGCGCGCACAAATAGCTGATATAAAAACGCCGCTTCGTTGCTTGCACGACCAGAGGTATAAAACTCCGCTTGGTGCGGTGAATCCAATTGATTGAGATGTTTCGCGACAAGAGAAAAAGCCTCATCCCAAGAGACAGGTACATAGTGGTCGGACTCGGCATCGTATCGCATTGGGTGCGTGATACGGCCTTGGTATTCCAACCAGTAATCGGTTTGCGTTGAGAGAGATGAAACGTTGTGATTGGCAAAAAACTCAGGATCAACCAGACGATTGGTCGCCTCCCAGTTTACCGCTTTCGCGCCATTCTCACAGAAATTGACTTTACCGCTATCTGGCGACTCACCCCATGCACATCCCGGGCAGTCGAAACCGCCATTTTGGTTGGTTTTGAGCATAGTGCGAATGTTTTTAACTGCATTTTCACTGCCCCACCAACTTCTGGTTACGGCTTTCAGTGCACCCCAACCACCAGCTGGACCTTTGTATGTTTTTATTTGTTCTTTTTGGCTCACGACTTTACTCCTCGCAGATATACCAGCAAGCAGGGTGCCCGTGAAAACAAGCGCGTTATTTATTGAGATAATGCGGAAGTATTGAAGGGCTTAGTTTCTAATCCATGTATTTTTTAATCCAAATAAGTAACCACTCAACATGCTCTCGCTTGTCCGAGCGTTTACTTATCTAGATTCTTGATATCGGATACCCGCCTACTGTTTCTAAGACTGGTAGATTCAATTCGCATTGTTGCGTCTTGATCTAAATCAAAGATTAAGTCGTTATTCAATATGCGTCCAATTGATAATCCTGACCGAGTGATAAACAAAATCTATGACGAATTTTTCCACTGACGGTCATAACATTTTTAATCAATACAATTTATGAGGTTAATCGTTTTCCCATCCGATTCCACCTAGTTCGCTTAACGAGCTCAATAAAATCGGTACTCTTGATAATAGATAATATCTATCACACTATAGATACTTTAAATTTGACCCTAATTAATATCAGGAATAGCCTTGATTCAGATCAATTTTGAGTGTGGTTTTATTCTTGACTTGGTTTTGGTTTTCCATTTCCCAGTTAAAACGCTCCAGCGCTTAAAAAGTACGGTAGTGCCGTGCCCTTTTTAGGGAGTTCCCCCCGTACATGTGACTCACAACGCAAGGTTAACAAGCCATTATGGATATCAAACAACTTAAATATCTCATCGCACTTGAACAGACCAAACACTTTGGTCAAGCCGCCGCATTGTGCCACATTACGCAGCCTACCTTGTCCATGAGAATCCGAAGCTTAGAGGAAGAACTCGACCTCGAATTAATCCAAAGAAGTCAACGATTTGAAGGGTTTACTGAAGCCGGAGAACGCATTTTAGCTTGGGCAAAAACCGTCTTAGCCGCTCATGATGGATTGCAAGCCGAGGCTGCTAACTGCCGTGGTCAGTTGGTCGGCTCTCTTCGGCTTGGAATGGTGCCACTCGCCAGCCAAAACCCGATGGAATTGCTCAAACCATTAGCTCACCAGTTCCCTGAGTTACGCTTTCAAATACTCTCCATGACGACCGAACAGATCATAGACCAACTCAATCGCAATCAACTTGATTTGGGGATGTGTTATGTCGATCAAGTCAACACCGCTTACTTCGATGTTATCGAACTAGATTCAACCAAACTTGGCGTTTTATTCGATGAGCGTCATTTTGATTTTGCCGAATCTGAAGTGTTGTGGGAGTCACTCAATAACATTCCGCTAGGGCTGCTTTCGAAGGGCATGCACTATCGCCACTCAATTGATCTTAGCTTTGTGAGTAAAGGGCTGGTTCCGCAAACCGTCATTGAAAGTAACTCCACCTTTCACTTGATCCAAGCAGTAACCAGTGGCCTTTGTTGCGCCATTATGCCGCTGAACTGTGGATTGGAAGAGTTGAACGATACGCTTCGCATTATCCCTATCGAAGAAGCCGCCGTTCACGCCCCGCTAGGTTTGTTAAAGCGAAAACAAGAACCCTTCTCCGCGCTAACCGATCAGTGCTTCGCAGAAGCAAAAAACATATTTAATCGATAACAAGAATCCACACGTCAATTTTTGGCATACATAACGGCTTATGAGGTGATTTCATGAGATGTACTACTCAATCTTATTTTGAACTGTCCGATTTCAATCAAGCACCACCTCAACCAAGTGCGTTCAATTACCGAGAATTGATTGATGGCCGCCCAGTGCAACAAATGTCGCTGGCGAGTGAATCCGCCTTAGCTATCAGCTACAACGGCATTAGCCAAGCGGTCATGATGGTGACGCCAGGCCATCTGGAAGACTTCGTGAAAGGATTTAGCCTAAGCACAGGCATCGTCCACGACTTCAAAGAGATCAAAGACATTGAAATTGGTGGCGATCACGAATCTCACTATGCGGAAGTGGAAATCAGCAACCGCGCTTTCTGGGCGTTAAAAACACAGCGCCGAAATCTTGCCGGCACAACCGGATGCGGCATTTGTGGTGTCGAGGCTCTGGAACAAGCTTTGCCTGATTTAGCACCGCTAACACCGTCTCTTCCTCCGCGCTCCGATGTATTTGAAGGGCTGCGAGACAAAGTCGCACTGCATCAAGAAGCCGCACGTGAATCTGGCGCGTTACACGCCGCCTTATTTGCAGATTTACAAGGCAACATCAAGTTGTGCCGAGAGGACATCGGCCGTCACAACGCGCTAGATAAGTTGATTGGCGCATTGGCCAACAATCACATCGAACCTCAAAGTGGCTTCGCAATCATGACAAGCCGTTGCAGCTTAGAGTTGATCCACAAAGCCGTTCGCGCGCGTATCCCCACTCTGGTTTGCTTATCTGCACCTACAGCGTTAACTGTCGAATGGGCAAGAAGAAACCATTTGAACCTAATTCACTTGCCAAAACACAGCTCGCCGCGTCTATACAGCCCTGCACCTTAACACGTCAACCTAGCCGAATTCCTAATATTTCTAACAGAGACCTCTGGGTCTCTGTTGTTTGCTTCTCGTTCCCAATTGATACTTAGCGACAAGACACTATTCTCTCCAACCAAACGAGCTCACCCCTTGTCAGCACTAAGCTTGCGTATATTAACCTGCTTGCATTTGAACGCTTTCCAATCCGATAAGAACGCTGTCAAAAAACCATAAATTAGTAAGGGTTTTGTGTGACTCTTTTCACGCTTTTCCGCCTTCCTAGGCATTTCTAGGAATTTTTCCTATCCGATCTAGGCAACCATCTCATGTGCCTCACAAAACCACTCTCTAGAATTCCGCTCAGTCAAAGGTAACAAGAGCGCATAACGGTCGCCGTTGTGTTTCTAAAACAATTACAAGAGAGTTCATCATGTTAAAATTCCTCGAACAGGTGCGGAAGCCGACCCTCGATCTTCCTGTCGAAGTTAGAAGAAAGATGTGGTTTAAACCGTTCATCCAATCTTACTTGGTCGTATTCATCGGCTACCTAACCATGTACTTGATTCGTAAGAACTTCAATGTCGCGCAAAACGACATGATCTCAACTTACGGTTTGAGCATGACAGACCTAGGTCTTATTGGCCTTGGCTTCTCCATCACATACGGCATCGGTAAAACCGTTGTGTCTTACTACGCTGACGGTAAGAACACCAAGCAATTCCTCCCTTTTATGCTGATCCTTTCTGGTCTTGCAATGCTTGGTTTCAGCTTCAGCATGGGCGGCGGTAGTGCAAGCCTGTTCTTGATGGTGGCTTTCTACGCTCTAAGTGGTTTCTTCCAAAGTACTGGTGGCCCTTCTAGTTACTCAACCATTACAAAATGGACACCTCGTAACAAACGCGGCTCTTACCTAGGTTTGTGGAACATGTCACACAACGTTGGTGGTGCGGGCGCAGCGGGTGTTGCTCTTTTCGGTGCTAACTACCTATTCGACGGCCACGTAATCGGCATGTTCGTGTTCCCTTCTATCATCGCGATCATCGTCGGCTTTATCGGTATGCGCTTTGGTAGCGACTCTCCAGAAGCTTACGGTCTAGGTAAAGTAGAAGAACTTTTCGATGAAGCAGTGAGTGAAGAAGACACCGCTGCTGAAGAAAACCAGATGACCAAGAAAGAAATCTTTGTTGAATACGTTCTTAAAAACAAAGTTATCTGGCTACTTTGCTTTGCAAACATCTTCCTTTACATCGTGCGTATTGGTATCGACCAATGGTCAACGGTATACGCGTACCAAGAGCTTGGTCTGTCAAAAGAAACGGCAATCTCAGGCTTTACTCTATTCGAAGTCGGTGCGCTTGTGGGTACTTTGATGTGGGGTTACTTATCTGACTTAGCAAACGGTCGCCGCGCATTGGTTGCTTGTGTGTCTCTTGGTTTGATCATCGTATCGCTTGAGTTCTACCAACACGCCACTAGCGAGTTCATGTACTTAGCCTCTCTATTTGTATTGGGCTTCTTGGTGTTTGGTCCTCAACTTCTTATCGGTGTTGCCGCGGTTGGTTTTGTCCCTAAAAAAGCAATCAGTGTGGCTGACGGCGTAAAAGGTACATTCGCTTACCTAATCGGTGACAGCTTCGCGAAACTTGGTCTCGGTATGATTGCAGACGGTACACCTATCTTCGGCTTAACAGGTTGGAAAGGTACCTTCGCAGCTCTAGATACCTCCGCCATGATTTGTATTGTTTTGCTTGCTTTCGTCGCTATCGCGGAAGAGAGGAAGATTCGACACGCGAAGAAGCTTCAACTTGCACAAAACCAAGCCTAACTTCTCTGCGCGCTTTACTTCGGTAAAGCGCGCAAGATCATTAAAATGAGTTGATCAATTCAGTATCATTAAAGGTTTTTCTATTGGCTCGCGTTGGAGCTTATTGTTGTTAGTCGTCTGCTCTATTTGGTTGTAATAATGATTCATGTTGCTCTAGTTGATGATCACGTCATCGTGCGTTCGGGTTTCGCACAATTATTAAATTTAGAAAGTGATATTACCGTTGTTGGTGAATTCGGCTCTGTCGCCGAAGCGCGAAAAGGGTTGCCTGCGGTACACCCACACGTCGTCATCCTAGATATCTCCATGCCAGATGAAAGCGGCTTAAACTTTCTCAGCGAAATACCAACTGGCATTGCCTGCGTGATGCTTAGCGTGCATGACTCCCCTGCGATGGTGGAAAAATCACTAAAGCTAGGTGCAAAAGGCTATCTTAGTAAACGCTGTAGCCCAGACGAACTTATTCAAGCCGTGAGAACCAGTGCTTCTGGCGGCTGTTACCTCACATCAGATATTGCACTTAAACTTGCAACGCCTAGCGACAACACCACCTCTCTATGCCAACTGACAAAACGTGAAAACGAGGTATGTCAGCTACTTGCCAATGGGTTGGATGTGAAGTCTGTCGCGGCAGAGCTTGGCTTGAGCCACAAGACCGTGCATGTTCATCGTGCGAATGCCATCGACAAACTCGGCGTGAAAAACAACGTTGAGCTCGCCAAACTATTTTCTAAAGAGTCCTTTTAATGCGAGCTTATGCTGTTACCACCATTTGCGGACTTTTTGTTATGGCTTGCGCCTGGTTTTGCTTGTGGGTGATTGCCTATTACTTTGTCAATGATCCCGAGCTGGCGATCTTATTGTTTCCTTTCGCTTTACGATTAGGTGTCGCCCTACACACTCGCACCGCTTATTGGCCGACGATTTACCTTTCGGAGTGGGGGCTTTCCATCGCACTTGCGATGTTACTGGGTCAACCGCAGTGGCTTACCGTGCTGATTGCGAGCATTGCCAGTATCCCGGTCACTCTGATTGCGAAAAAATACTACTACGGAGACCAAAACCGCCATTTAGCCGTGATGAGCGCAGTCATTATCATTAGTGCGTTTATTAATGTGATGGCCGTTGGTTTTCACGTTCCTTCGGTTTACATGGTATGGCTGGCTAGCATTTCTGGAGGCTTGCTCGTGGTGCCTATGTGCTACTTGTTATGGAGTTATTTGTTCCAAAGTCGTTGGTCTCCGCTTAGCTCTCTCCTACTTAGTAATGCCGTTGTATTTCAGGTGCGTCATATCGTGCTTTATGCGCTGCTTTTGATCGGCAGTATTTTGGTGCAAACCAGTTTGCCTGAAGAGCTAAAACGATTTGCGCCGTTTTGTATGGCGATTCCAATCATCGTGCTTGCTCTGCGTTACGGCTGGCAAGGTGCTCTACTCGCCACCATGCTCAACAGCATTGCGCTGATTGCGGCTCGCAGCGGCGTATCAAATCTAGAAATCACCGATTTGTTATTATCTCTCTCGGCGCAAACCATCACCGGCATTATGCTCGGCTTAGGGGTTCAGAAACAAAAAGACCTCAATCACAAACTGCGCGGCGAACTTGCACGCAATCAGAATTTGTCTCGCCAGCTTATCAAAGCGGAAGAATCGGTAAGACGCGATATTGCGCGCGAGCTACATGACGAAATTGGACAGAACATCACGGCGATCCGCACACAAGCCAACATCATTAAGCGGGTAAATAACGCCGAAACAAGCGTGGGTTGCGCCGACATGATCGAAGGGCTTTCCCTCAACGTGTACGACACCACTAAGCGACTGTTAAGCAAGCTAAGACCAAAAATGCTGGATGATTTGGACTTGAAAGAATCCGTCGAGCAACTGACGCGAGAGATGGAATTTGCCAATCACGGAACGACTGTTCAACTGAACTGGCAAGGCGATTACACCAACTTGAGTGACACGCTCAAAGTCACCCTATTCCGTTTATGCCAAGAGTCATTGAATAACGCCGCCAAATATGCAGAAGCGCAGTTGATCAGTATTGAACTGACGATCGGAGAAGCGGCGGTGTCACTAATGATTCACGATGATGGTGTCGGTTTCAAAGTTCAGGACAGTATGAAAGGCATGGGCGTTCGCGGCATGCAAGAGCGTGTGCACGCGTTAGGTGGAAAAATGGTTATCTACTCCACCAGCGATCAAGTGATCGGCACACAAATCAGCATTACTTTACCTAAGGTGTAACTCAAGATGTTTGGATTTTTACGTTCACCTAAATTTACTCAACCGAGTCTGAGCAACGAGCAAATCGACCAGCGTTACCGCCATTGGCGTTTGCACATTATGTTGGGGATGTACATCGGCTACGCAGGTTTCTATTTTACCCGTAAGACCTTTAACTACGCCGCACCAGCGATGATCACCGACCTTGGCTTAGATAAAGGCGATTTGGGTCTTATCGGTACACTTTTCTACATCAGCTACGGCTGCTCGAAGTTTATTTCTGGCACGATTTCGGATCGCTCTAACCCTCGTTATTTCATGGGATTAGGATTGATTGCGACAGGTCTGGTCAATATCGCGTTCGGTTTTTCTAGCTCACTCGCGGCTTTCATTACTCTGTGGATCTTAAACGCGTGGTTCCAAGGCTGGGGCTGGCCTTCATGCTCCAAACTGTTAACCACTTGGTATTCACGTTCCGAGCGTGGCTTCTTATGGGCGATTTGGAACACCGCACACAACGTTGGTGGCGCGCTGATCCCTATTTTGGTGGGCTATTTAACGTTGCACTACAGCTGGCGTGAAGGTTTTATTCTACCCGGCATCATCGGGGTATTTCTCGGTCTATTCGTTTGTTGGCGATTGCGCGACAAACCCACAACAATGGGTTTACCAAGTGTCGGCCAATGGCGCAACGACGCACTAGAACTTGCGCAAGAAAATTACGGACGTGGCCTCACCTACCGCGAAATTCTGAAATCGTACGTATTTAACAACAAATACATCTGGCTGCTCGCGTTCAGTTATGTGTTGGTTTACATCGTCCGAACCGCAATCAATGACTGGGGAAACCTGTACTTGACCGAGCAGCATCACTATAGCCTGATTAATGCCAACGCTGCTCTGTCTATGTTTGAAATCGGCGGTTTTGTTGGTTCATTGGTTGCGGGTTGGGGCTCAGACAAACTCTTTGGCGGTAACCGTGGGCCAATGAACTTGCTGTTCGCGATTGGGATTTTCTTATCTGTCTCTGCGCTTTGGCTAATGCCTCTGACCAACTTTGCATTCCAAGCGGCGGGATTGTTCTCCATCGGCTTCTTTGTCTTTGGGCCACAAATGCTGATCGGTATGGCAGCGGCTGAGTGCTCTCACAAAGACTCTGCCGGCGCGGCAACAGGATTCGTGGGCTTGTTCGCCTACATGGGCGCAGCATTGTCTGGTTATCCACTGGCGTTAATTCTTGAAGAATATCATTGGACGGGTTTCTTCATCACCATTTCAGTTTGTGCAGCCGTCATTGGCCTTTTGTTGCTGCCATTTTTGCAAGCGCAACCATCACGAAAACCACTCGAACCAAAGCCTCGGTTGTAAATCGACTTATCGCCCTTCGGGCAAATTGGCGAGTGACCTAACCGCGCTCGCCCTCCTTATTTAACGTATCTCTGCTCAATTTTTCTTCCGATTCAGTTCGGAGGGTTAACTATGGGAAAAATTCATGAATTTGAACACTATTTCATCGCATAGCTTCTTTCAAATGAACAACAAAATCCAAAACTACGCTTGGGGAAGCACCTCTTCTATTCACGATTTGTTTGGCTTTTCTAACGAAACGAATGAGCCTCAAGCAGAAGTATGGATGGGTACTCACCCAAACGGCTGCTCTGAAGTTCAGATTGAGCAAAACACGCTGCCTTTGTCTGAACTGATCAAACAAAACCAACCCGCTTACTTATCAGCAGAAACCGCAGCGAAATTTGGCGACCTACCCTTTCTGTTTAAGATCTTAGCGGCCGAACATGCACTGTCGATTCAAGTTCACCCAAGCAAACAAGATGCCGAAATAGGCTTCGAAAAAGAACAAAGTGCCGGGATCCCACTAAACGCAAGCCATCGTAACTACAAGGATCCAAACCACAAACCTGAGTTGGTGTACGCGCTGACAAGTTACCAAGCCATGAACGGTTTTCGCTCGTATGCCGAGATTATTGAGGCATTTAGCCTTTGCGATATCGATGAGCTACGCGCGCCTCTTGACACATTCAAACGCGAAATCAACTCACAAGGTTTACGCGATTTCTTTGTGCACATTCTTACCATGGAAGGAGAAACAAAAGAGCGAGCACTGAAACAGCTTCTTGCCCACGCTTCACGTCAATCGGAGCAAGGCACTGACAGCGACGTTTTCCAGCTCATCTTGGATCTATCCACTCAATACCCTGGCGATGTCGGCTTGTTTGCGCCATTACTGTTGAATGTCATCACGCTGCAACCTGGCGAAGCGATGTTCCTGAGCGCAAGAACGCCACACGCTTACATTAAAGGTACGGGATTAGAGATCATGGCGAACTCAGATAACGTTTTGCGTGCAGGACTCACGCCGAAACATATGGATGTTGAAGAACTGGTTAAATGCACAGACTTTGTGCCTAAGCCGTTTCACAGCCTTGTCCTAAAACCCAATGCAAATGGTTGCCAGAGCCTTTATCCCGTTCCAGTGGCAGACTTTAGTTTCAGCATTCTTAACCAACCGAACAATGAAGTGGTTGAGGCAAACAGCGCAGAGATTTTGATGGCGATTGATGCCGACCTGACACTCATCAGTGATAACGGTGAGACGTTAACCGCCGCGAAAGGACAATCGGTATTTGTTCCTGCTTACGTTGGCCATTACCGTATTAAAAGTGCGGGACGTGTGGCTCGCGCATTTAACTAACTTCTGAATAACAGATTCAAGCTAGCGTCTGACCCAAGGGACTGGGTTAGACAATTTATTCCTTTCATAGATTGAACCATTCCGCTCTTAAGGCACTCATGCTTACACCTTGTCGAATCCAAACACCTACAGGCCAGTTTCTCTAAAAACCATAACCTCCCGGATCTACCATTTACTCAACATTCATTGTCAAAACCCATTTATGTCCGGTAAATTCGTCGCTCCAATATCAAATCACTTGGATAATAAAGGCGCTTGCACAGTGGTATTTGTTGCAAAACGTATAATCAACGTTGTAATCAAAGCCTCAATCACTACAATCTCTGGTTCGATTTTTCAGTTAACGTTTGTATGCCGAAGTTAAACCAAGATAACCCTGTTCAAAGCTCCGCCCTTTCCGATATCGAAACCAGCAGTAAGATTCAATCGGCATTAGAACCGAAGTTTCACAAGCCAGAGAAACGTCTCTGCTTAAGCCCTGGCCTGTCGGATAAGCATTTGGCGCGCCGTTGGCAAGTATTGGAACACGTGACCAATAAAGATCATCTCCTTGATCCTTTCACGCAGTCACATTGCGATGCTTACTCCAACAACATCGAGCACTTCATTGGTACTGTTAATGTGCCGGTCGGCATTGCAGGCCCTTTGCGCGTCAACGGCTTGTATGCGAACGATGACTTTTTGGTTCCGCTCGCAACGACAGAAGCCGCGTTAGTCGCTTCCTACAACCGTGGCGCAAATCTTATTACCGCCGCTGGTGGCGCGAGCGCATTGTTGCTGAGTGAAGGGGTGAGCCGAACGCCAGTGTTCGCCTTTAATAACCTTGCCGACGCTGGCCAGTTCGTCAGTTGGGTTGTGACCCAGTTTGACGCATTTCGTCAAATTGCGGAATCCACCACCTCACATGGCAAACTCAAAGACATCAATGTAAATATCGAAGGAAACCACGTTTATTTGGTCTTTGAATACGTGACTGGTGACGCTTCCGGACAAAACATGGTGACCATCGCAACAAACGAAGTGTTCCATCATATTTTGGCGACCAGCCCAATCAAACCAACTCAAGCATTCTTGGATGGCAACTTATCAGGCGACAAAAAACCAAACGCGCACACACTGCGCTCGGTACGCGGTAAGAAAGTATCCGCCGAAGTGACCATTCCTGCTGAGTTGGTGGAAAAATATCTGCATACGACGCCGGAGTCTATGGTTCAATTTGGCAAAATGACTACAGTGGGCGGTTTACTCAGCGGGACAATTGGCGTCAACGCGCATTACGCAAACGCGCTTGCCGCGCTGTACATTGCTTGTGGTCAAGATGCCGCTTGCGTTGCAGAGTCTGCCATTGGAATCACTCGTATGGATGTGGACGCTCAAGGCAACTTGTACGCGTGCGTGACCTTGCCAAACATCATGGTGGGGACGGTTGGTGGTGGTACTGGCCTTCCAACACAAAAAGCATGTTTGGATATTTTGGGTTTGCACGGCAACGGCAATGCGAAAGCGTTAGCCGAAGTCGCAGCTGCGCTTTGTCTGGCTGGCGAACTCTCGATCGTGGGCGCATTTTGTGCCGATCACTTTTCTCGTGCTCACCATAAGCTTGCCCGAAAATAACCTTTGTTGCTTTGTACAAGAGAACATCCGTGTGGTTTTCTCTTGTGCAAACCAATGGACTTTATTTATTGGCTCAATAATTTCTTGAAACTAACTTAAGCCTTAACAAACATACCAATCTCTTGTTAACAGTACTTTAGCTGTCCCCCTTCTATATCCATTGCGATATCTCTGCTTGTTACTCTTCATTGGCCATATTAAATATCAGTATCTTAGAAAAAATAGCATCAAAAACTTCTAGCACTATAGTACCAAATTCATCGTTTGAGTTTTTTGTTCACCACTTATAGCTACTATACTCGCCTATGCAGCTGCTTGATTTTCATAAATTTACTAAACAGCTCAAAAGAGCTTAATAACTCCCGTTAAATGGACTTAAATCGTTACTTCGGGTAAGCGAGTTAACTATGAGACGTCAGAAGCTAAATAAAATCTCTGCTTGGGTACTAGGATTGGCTATCTTATTGCTGAGCCATGTGCCTAATGTATCAGCACAAATACAGCAATCCCCATCCGATCAAACCGTTGCGCGTTTTCTCTATCAAACCTCTTTTGGACCAACTCCTGCGTTAATTAATGAGGTTAGGGAAAACGGGTTAGAGGACTGGATACAGAAACAAATCAACCTGCCAGCAACCTACCATCAACCACTTTATCAAACGCCTTTTTCTAAAGGCCTACAGTCAAACCGAGAAAATGCTTGGTATCAGATTGTTGTTACTGCTGAAGATCAGCTCAGACAGCGAACGGCTTATGCATTGAGTCAGATCGTAGTCGTTTCTCGTTATGGCGGCGTTCTTTCCAGCAAACCTACAGGGTTAGTGAATTACTACGATCTGTTGGTTGAGCATGCGTTTGGCAACTACCGAGACCTGTTGTATGACGTTTCCATCCATCCAGTCATGGGGAGCTATTTGTCTATGCTCGGTAGTGCAAAAGAAAATAGTGCGACAGGAACGCTTCCCGATGAGAACTTTGCTCGAGAGTTAATGCAGTTATTCACTATCGGTTTGTATGAACTCAATTTAGATGGCAGTAAAAAGCTAAACCACGCAACAGGCAAACCTATCCCCACGTACAATCAAACTGATATTCAAGAGCTCGCGCGAGCATTAACTGGATGGAAAAATTCCGACATCGCATTCGTGAAACCGATGCGAGTTATCAGTCAAAGACACGACACCGGCGAGAAGCGATTTCTAGGGAACGTGATCCCATCGGGTCTAACCGCACAAGAAGAGCTTTCAAAAGTGATTGATATGTTGATGTCTCACCCAAATGTTGCTCCATTTGTTTCAAAGTTACTTATCCAACGTTTGGTCAGTTCAAATCCAAGCCTAGAGTACGTCGCGCGTGTTGCTACGATATTTAACAACAATGGGGAAGGAGAAAAAGGCGATCTAACCGCCGTTGTTCGAGCCATATTGCTCGACCCTGAAGCATTAGGGATGACGGATACCCCGCCTATAAAAGTGAAAGAACCGATACTGGTCCTGACTAATTTTCATCGAGCATCAGGTTTTACGATTAAAGGATCACGTTACGAAGACGCAACAACGATGATGAACATCGCTAATCAAGGGCCGCTTCGTTCTCCTTCCGTGTTTAATTTTTACTCTCCAGACTATCAGCCGTCTAACGAGTTTACGGAGTCTGGTATTAACTCTCCAGAGTATGAACTTCTCAATTGGTCTGTTTATACCGATTTGGTCAACTATATGTTAACCAGCACTCGTAGAGGAGGTGGTGATTCCTACCACTTCGATCTTAACGAGTTTTATCTTCTTCTGGACGATCACCGTGCCTTAGTCGAATTGGTTAACGAGCGTTTCTTTGCTGGAACGGCTTCTGCTGAATTGAAAGAGCTCATGCTCACCGCCCTGAATGATTATCGTGGGGACTATGTGCCAACAACAAAACTCGCTCTAGTGATATTTACCGCCATTTCTGGCGACGAATTCTATATTCAGGATTAGGAGTGAATTATGGATATTTCACGACGACATTTTATACAAAGCACGCTATCGATGGGCGCACTAGCCTCTCTTAGTCTGCCAGGTTACTCTCTCGCAGCGCCATCCAATGACTTTCGAGCATTAATATGTGTGTATTTAGCAGGCGGAAACGATGCATTCAACACCATACTGCCATTATCGGAGGCGCACTATCGTCAATATTCCAAAGTCAGAGGGCCACTCTCTGTCGCCAAAGAAGACATACTCCCTATCAATTTAAGTGCTGTCGATAGCTCAAATCACCCAGTGAAGCTCGGCTTACACCCAAAGTTAAATGCGTTAACTTCCGTTTTCGAACAAGGCGATGCCAGCATCGTGCTCAATAGTGGCATTCTCAACCATCCCGTCACCAAACAAGCTATTGAGCAAGGTGAAGCATCACTTCCCGAGCAACTGTTTTCTCATAATTCTCAAACAGACGCTTGGTTACTTGGTGGAATGAGCGAGTCTAAAAATCTTGGTTGGGCTGGCAGAATGTTGGATGTATTAAACTCTGAATCAGAAATAACACCGCTATACAGTGTGCATGGCAACTCGCTTTGGTTACGGGCAATGGAACACCGCCAAACCGTCCTGAAAAAAGATCGCGCAGTTCAGCTTACCGCGATTGATAGCCCTTTATACAAAGGTATCTATGATCGCCTTCTCTCTCATCAAACTGACAATCCATTTAATGGTCATTTTAATTTGATGGTTGATGAGTCGATGGTAATGAGCAGTGTACTGAGCGAGCAACTCAACCACATTGCTGACGAGCCGCTGTTTACGTCATCGACGCTCGGCAAGCAGATGCAAACCGTGTACAAATTGATAGCAAGCCAAGATGTCCTGAAGCAGCAACGACAAGTCTTTTTCGTTAAACACTCTGGGTATGACCTACACGATTCGCAACTGGCACGTCATCCAGTGCTACTTGAGGATCTCGCGACAAACCTTTTAGCAATGTATCGTGTAGTCGAACGGTTAGGGCTAAACAAGCAAGTCACCTCTTTCACTATGTCTGACTTCGGTCGACGGATGATGAGCAACGGAAATGGTACCGATCATGGCTGGGGTGGCCATCAACTATTAATTGGAGGCGCGGTAAATGGGAAACAACCTATCGGTACATGGCCGGAACTAATACTGGGCGGAAACGATGATTACTCTCAAGGCCGACTCATACCCAAAATTGCCGCTGATCAAGTTGGTTCAACACTAGCACAGTGGATGGGCGTGAGTGATAACGCTGCACTGGAATACGTGTTCCCGAACATCCGTAATTTTACCCATTCAAACCTGGGTTTTATGTCGTAAGATATTTTACAGGTAGCTGTAGAACACATCATCAAATAAGGGAGCCTCGCGCTCCCTTACTCATCTTATGTTTGCAAAGTGTCCGTTACACCTCGTCGCGACGGCGTTCGTTACACAGCTTAATGGCACGCTCAAGTAATTCTAGCGCGGATTGCTCACATTCAGGCAGAACCGCATCACTTTCACCAATTGGCGTTACGCGGTCACCCCATTTCAATACTGCCGCACCCCATGTCAAACCTGCACCAAACGCAGCAAGAAGCATGTTATCACCTGGGTTAACTCGACCTTGCTCTACCGCTTCACACAATGCAATTGGCACCGTCGCAGCGGAAGTATTGCCATAGTTTTGAATGTTAACAAACGCTTTGTCGTGTGGAATTCCAGACAGGTCGCACAAGGTTTGAATAATACGAATATTCGCTTGATGCGGAATCACAACATCGATTTGTTCCGTCGTTAACTGTGATGCTTTCAGTACGGTTTTCGCAGCTAGCCCCATACCTTTTACCGCACGTTTGAAAATTTCTTGTCCTACAAAGTTGAAATCCCAGTAACCGTTGTCTTCCGCAAAGCGATCCATACAAGTACCAAACTTTGGTACGGACAGAATATCGCGGCCTTTTGCGTCACAACCGATTTGAGACTGTAGTAAACCCTTTTCTTTTTCCGTTCTTGATAACACAACGGCGCCCGCACCATCACCAAATAGAACAGCGGTATCTCGCATTGCCCAATCGATGTAGAAAGACAATCTTTCCGCACCAATAATGATCGCGTTACGATAGTTACCTGATTGAATCAAACGTGTGCCCGTTTCTAGGCCATAGACAAATCCCGTACATGCGGCATTTAAGTCAAAGGCAGCGGCTGCACGAATACCTAGGTTCTGCTGTACCTTAGACGCGATATTTGGAATCAATGAATCTGGTGAACAAGTCGCCACAATGATTAAATCCACGTCTGTTGCATCGACGCCTGCTCGAGCTAATGCATGTTTAGCAGCAACGGTCGCCATGTCTGACGTGTTTACATGACTAATACGGCGGTTTTCGATACCAGTGCGGGTACGAATCCACTCATCGGAAGTATCGAGGAAAGTGCTAAGATCATCGTTAGAGAGCACGGCTGGCGGAACACATTTCCCCCAACCTGTAATTTCAGCGTAATAATTTGTCATCGCAGACCTATTTATTGTTGTATTTTAATAAAATTTCTTAGAACCTTAGGCTCAAATATAAACCTGCGCTGCGTTATTTCGGCAGGTTAAAAAATAAGTATACAAATAATGAGGCTGACTGGTAAGTCATGTTTTCATCAATACGTAATAAAGGAAGAAGTCATGTCATCGTTTAAAACTCGCTGCCCTTCGTGCGGCGGTCTAAATCGTGTCCCTAATGAGCGCGTTGCCGAATCTGCAACTTGCGGTAAATGTAAAAGTGCACTTTTAGACGGCTCGCCTATCGAAGGTACACAAGATAACTTTTCTGCTCTATTACAAAGTGATATGCCTGTTGTAGTAGATTTTTGGGCCCCATGGTGCAACCCGTGCGTTGGTTTTGCTCCTGTTTTCTCTGATGTTGCTCATGAGCAAGCCGGAACGGCTCGTTTTGTTAAGATTGATACCGAAGCTCAACAACAACTTGCGACGCAATTTGGTATTCGCAGTATTCCTACCATTATGGTTTTCAAGAATGGTCAACGCGTTGATATGATCAATGGTGCGTTACCTAAAACTCAATTCGATCAATGGTTAAATCAAGCACTTACTAAATAATCTTCCACGCCAACCTTGTTTGTAGGTTGGCGTTTTTATGCAACTTATCAACCTATCTAGTTAACAAATATTATTTATCGAAACGACTTAAATTTATCATTTTACTTGCCTAACTATTAGCCTCATATTCGCGCCGAATAACCCTTAGATTTCATTTAACTTATAGGCGCAAAACAGTGGAAAACACAGTCGTTCCTGCAGCATCACCACGAGTTACAGTTCCAGTCGTCGCACTGTCTCTTTATGCGGTGGCTTCGGGCTATTTAATGAGCTTGATCCCTCTCATGCTCGGTGAATACAACATCTCAGCAGATTACGCGAGTTGGTTGGCGAGTGTGTTTTATGGCGGCTTATTAACCGGTGCTATTTTTATTGAACGTATCGTACGTCAAGTTGGTCACCGTAACGCGTTTATTGGTTGCTTGGCCGTATTTTCGCTAACTATAGTCACACTACCCGTGTTTGCTAACGGATTGATGTGGCTTGCCGCTCGCTTTATTGCGGGTATCGCGGTTGCTGGTGTTTTTGTCATTGTTGAGTCTTGGCTAATGTCTGGAGACGAAGCATCGCGTGCGAAACGTTTGAGCTTGTACATGCTATCGCTTTATGGTGGTTCAGCATTAGGCCAGTTTGGTATTGGCGTGCTTGGCGTAAGTGGCGGCGTTCCGTTTATTGCGATCACGACGTTGATCCTAATGGCGATGCTGGTGCTAATGTTCATTGAGTGTGAGCAGCCAAACAGCCATGAATCAACCGCTTTATCATTTAAGCAAATTGCCAAACTAAACCATGCAGCAATTATTGGTTGTGTTGTTTCAGGTTTGACCTTAGGCGCGATCTACGGATTAATGCCAGTTGAGTTAACTAACCGTAAAATTAGCCATCAAGACATTGGTACATTGATGGCGCTAGTGATTCTAGGTGGCATGCTAGTTCAACCAATGGTGACCGCGTTAAACAAATACATGAGCCGCACAGTGCTAATGGCGTTTTTCTGTATTTTGGGTATTTTTTCGATCGGTATGACGTTTATTTCCTCGTCAGCCGTGGTATTGGCTGCTGCATTATTCTTTTTAGGTGCAGCTACTTTTGCTTTGTACCCGATTGCAATCAACTTAGGTTGCGAAGGTCTTGATGAACGCTTTATTGTCTCTGCGACACAAGTCATGCTGTTTAGCTACAGCATCGGCTCTGTTGCTGGTCCTGTTGTCGCTGATAAATTCATGGGCCAAGAACACGGCTTGCTAGGCTACTTGTTTGCCGCTTTGGTTGCGACTGGCGTATACATGCTACTTGCTGCGAGCAAAACCAAGCAGCGTATGGCCGCTGGCCTCTAACCACGCCGCTTCTACTCAACGAAAACGAGGGCATGTCGCCCTCGTTTTTTTATTCTTCGAATTTTTGTTTAGATAAACGCTTGTGACGGTTTGACGCGTTCGCTGCAGGCTTTTCCGGTACCATGCGCTTTTCATGAAGCAAATGACGAACCGCCAAGATGGGATGTTTCAGTAACATTCTGGGGCCAGAGTAACGCATGACCAAACGCATTTGTTCTTTCGGCTCTGGTTTGTAGCAGTGAATCGGACATTTGTTACACGTCGGTTTATTCTCTCCATAAGGACAGCGGTCGAGGCGCACTTCTGCGTATTCAAGCAGCTCACGACATTCTGAGCATAAGTCACGTTTTGTTCCATGATGGTCATGACAGTAAACCTCTACCATGGCTTTTACTGTCTTAAATTCAGTGGCGAGTTTGCCAAGTAAAATATCGCTCATGCGCTATCCAAAAATCACAACATCATTGTGTAAAGTTCTAACGTGCGGCCATTATCATATTGCTGCTCAACTCGTTCAAACTCAAAGCCCAGTTTTTTGAGCAAACTTATACTACGAATATTGTCATTATTGGTGATGGCAACCAAATTATCGAGTTTCATTTCCTCTCTAGCGTATTCCAGCACTGCGGTTGCAGACTCCGTTCCGTAGCCGAAGCCATAAGCGGAAGGTAAAAATCCATATCCGAGATCATAGTATTGTAATGTGTCACGTTTAACCAACCCACAAATCCCGATGGGTTGCCCATCTTCTTTCTTCTCTACAACGAGTAAACTCACGCCTTTAATTTGTTGCATGCGTAGCATGTTTTCTTTTATGTAACGCGCCGCTTCATATTCGGTACGAATTTGTTTGTCTCCGACAAAACGGTAGAAGTCTGGGTGGTTATAAAGTTCTAGTATAAATGGTGCATCATCTACACTCACAAGACGCAGTATCAAACGTTCGGTGTACAGTGTTTTCATTTGGGCTCCATTAAAACGCGATAGATGATTGGACATAGGAACGTACTTGAATTTTGCGACCGATACCGGCGCTTATTTAGTTGTAACTTGATAAAAAAGTAACTATCCTGCCTCGCTAAATTAAAGGACCACCACCATGAACCGCAAGAAGAAAATCAATCAGATCTTGAAAGCGAAGCAGAAGAAGCATAACGCTAAGCTACATAAGAGCAATAAGCCGCGTTATATCTCCAAAGCTGAACGCGCGAAAATGGAAGCTGAAGAACAAAACCAAGCTTCAGAACACACGGAAAACGTTGTAGACACAGCGCAGACAGATCAAGCCTAAAAGAAAAGCCGCTTTCAGCGGCTTTTTTGATATTCGGAGAGAGTTAGCTTTAGTATTCGACACTGTAGTTCAGTGTGAATGTGCGACCTCTTCCTTTGTAGTCGTACGCTGCTGCATCGTAGTGTGCTGCATAAAGAATCTGCGCACGTTGTCCCCAAGCGGTTGTGTAGTCTTCGTCAAATAGGTTTTGAATACCAAAACCTAACTGCCCGATAGGTAGTGTTACGTTACCAAGAAGATCAAACGTAGTGTATCCATCTAGTTTATTGTTTGCGTCATCTTCGTAATCAAACATCGTCTGGCTTTGTAAACGTACTGAATAGCCATCCTGATAGTAAGCCGCCCACGCGTTCGCTTTTGATGTACTTGCTTTACCCGCGCTTAGATCTTCCCACTTACCGTTGGTTTTCAGCTCAGAAACCACATAGTGACCTGATGCACCTAACAAAATATCACGGTTTACCCAGTAGTTAATGTTTGCTTCGGCACCGTATACACGTTGCTCGTCATCAACATTGGTGATTAGGAGCGTCTTCTTGTCATACTTGATTGAGTTATCCGACACCGAGTAGTAACCCGCCGCTTGCAGTGCGACAGTATCGGTATCTAATCGGTAACCGATTTCATAGCTGTCCGTTTTGATGCCCGACATTTTTGAGTCAGATACGTTAATGCTATTGTTCAACGCGTAGTGACCATTTGCATCCGCGGCATCGTAGCTACCTTGGCCGTAGTACTTTGCAGGATCAGCGAGTTCGAAACCTTGAGAGAAGTTCGCCCAAAGCTGAGATTCATCGTTAAGCTGATAAATGGTGCCCAAATTAAATAAGCTCACAGAGTAGTCAGTGCTGCCACCTGGTACCGCATCCGCTGATACACCATTACCCGATGCGATCTTCTTTTGTATACTATAGGCAACAAAATCATCAATCTTATTGTCCATGTATTGGTAGCGGTAGCCTGCTTGTACTGACCAATCTTGATTGATTTGGTAATCCCCTTGGACAAACATTGCGTAAGACGCCACATCAACATCTGGGTAACGCCCCACTTCGGCATAGGTTCGATTAATTAAGTTCCCAGAGCTGTTCGCAATGGTTGGATCGAACAGAGCCTGGTTACTTTCAAAACGGTCTAAGTACGCATCGACACCATAAACAAGTTTGAATGACTCCCAGCTTTTAGCTAACGCTAAGCGCCCAGCAAAAACTTCTGTTTTTTGTTGAGAGGCACTTTGGTAATAAGGAGTAAAGGTTTGGTCTTCACTACGGTAAGATAACTCGCCTATCAGTTGATGACCGAATACGCTGTCGTGAGCGTAGTTCGCACTTAAGAGAACTCGCTCTGTACCATGTTCACGGTCGGAATCGAACCCCTCTCGTACATCAACAAATTTATTGTTAACAATGTACAAACCGTATGGCGAATCTTGCTGGCTGTCATAGTATTGTGCGACAAGGTTTAACTTGCTGGCATCGGAGATTTGAATCTCGGTCGATCCCATAACATCGAGCGTTGAATTATACTGCAAGGAGCCCTGTGAAATGTCTGGGGTGACAATGTCGCCATTTGCGTCAAATGCACCTTGTGTCTCGGTGTACACAACCGAACCTCTAGCGGTAATTCGCTCATTACCACCCGAGATAGACTGAGCGAGTTTGTAATCAAAGTCATCGCTGCTATTAAAGCCTGTAGTGCCACTCACGTAGGATTCAAACGACAAGTCATCCGAGTACGCTTTCTTGGTGATAATGTTAATAACACCACCAGTAGCGCCTGCACCATAAATGGAGGTTGCACCAGATAGTACTTCAATTCGCTCGATGTTGAATGGGTCTATTGCGTCTAACTGACGACTAATCGGGCGAGAAGACTGTAACGAGACACCATCAATCATTACCAACATTGCTCTACCGCGAAGGTTCTGACCATAATTAGTTCGACCACCGGTGCCGACGTCTAAAGAAGGGATGGTTGCAGAAAGAATATCACCCAGTGTCTTGCCCGCACGATATTGCTGAGCAATCTCTTCTTGGCCAACAAACCAAACCGTTCCTGGAATATCGGAGATCGATTTCGGCATCACACTGCCTACAACAACCAATTGCTCATCGCTCGGAGTCGATGTTTGTTGAAGATCTTCTGCTGCTATTGAGCTAACTGCGTATCCACTGCTCATCGCAAGTACGATGAGATTGAAAGAAAACGTCCTTTTCATCATTGTATTTATCTTTTTGTTGTCAACAAGAGCATGCAATGATACTTATTCTCACTCTCAAATCGAGCACTGTTACACAAGTTAAATAAATGTTAATTAAGAACCTTCTTGCTCATAAGCTGTCGATTTTCCTCTAAACGAGGACAATCTGCACAAAGCTTTCTGCCTTCACACTTATAGACTAAACAACAACTTTTTCTTACTAACTTTAGCGGCTGATCAGATCCCGTCTCATGAAGTGAGCGGCTATTATCAACATCCAAACCCATTGCGCTTAGCCACAAGACCGCATGCTCCTGAAGTGTCGAGTTAGTCATTTGCGGAAAGCGCTGTTGGAGACGAATTAAACAAGCCATGATTCCGTCCGACATCAATTGATGGGTGAAGCCAGGACGAATGCGTGTCCATTGACTCATCTCTTGTTGATAGAAGTCGAACAGTTCTCGGATTTGACGCCCCGCCTCTTTTATCAACGCTTCTGGCTCGCCATGTATATGCGCTTCGTCGGCGAATCGGTACCCAGAAACAAAACAAGGTTTGAGGTGCTGCGCTATCTCGCGAATGTTTGGCAACGTGTGGTAACCGTAAATAGAGATGAATGCGACATAAACTGGCTGCCAACAAAGTAAATCCCACGTTCTTGTCAACCAATATGCTTTTCCCGCTTCCGGATGAGCCTCCGAGATTTGCTGGTAAAGGCCTTGGATGATCGGGTTGATATCATTCTCGATATGGATAGCTTCTTGCCCTATCTCGCCGATATCACCGTGTAGGTAAGGTGTAATCTCACTCGAAGTTTGAAACAGTTGCGGGAAAAATTGCTCAGACATGATGGCTTATTGTTGGTGTAGTCATTCTGACACCTTTATACCCAAGCACCAATCGCAATGCAAACTATTATCCTTTGCGTTTTCATAACAAAGAAGCACTCTTAGGGTTAGTTATGAATGTATTTCCGAGTTCTGTGAAGCTGTAAGGTCTGGTTACGTATGCGATGAATAGCAACAAACTCTTAAACCTCTTCGCATTTAACGCTCACATGATCGCAAAAATACACAGCATAAAAACACCCTGATAAAACTGTGTTAACAGTTTCCCTGTGTAGCGTGAGTTATTGCCAATAATTGAATATTGCTGTTTCTTATCCAGCGGATTGTGAACAACATGAAGTATTTTCTTTCTGAATATCGAGACAATACAAAGAGGTAATTTGGCTATGTAGCCCTCTGTTTTGAATAAGGAAATCCACATGTTGTATCTTGAGTTTCTATTTTTGCTCGTGATGCTGTATATCGGCTCACGTTATGGTGGTATCGGCCTTGGGGTCGTATCCGGAATTGGCTTGGTGATTGAAGTCTTCATCTTTAAGATGCCGCCAACCTCTCCTCCTGTCACCGTTATGTTGATCATTTTAGCGGTGGTAACATGTGCTTCCATTCTTGAAGCCGCCGGCGGTTTGAAATACATGCTGCAAGTTGCCGAGCGTGTGCTTCGTAAGAACCCAAAACGCGTCACCCTTATTGCTCCGTTCGTGACTTACTTTATGACCTTCCTACTTGGTACAGGTCACGCGGTTTACTCTATCATGCCAATCATTGGCGACGTTGCGCTTAAAAACGGCATTCGTCCAGAGCGTCCTATGGCTGCCGCTTCTGTCGCGTCTCAAATCGCAATCACAGCCTCGCCAATTTCAGCGGCCGTAGTTTACTACTTGGCGCAACTCTCTGATATTCAACACGAGATCACTCTGCTCTCAATTTTGCTCGTTACTGTGCCTGCAACCTTATTCGGTACGTTGTTGATGTCACTTTACAGCCTAAAGCGTGGTAAAGAGCTAGACGACGATGAAGAATACCAAGAGCGTTTGAAAGATCCTGTGTGGAGAGAAAAAATCCTCAACACAACTGCAACGTCTCTTGATGAAGTACTACCAACAAGTGCTCGTAACTCTGTATTGCTGTTCATTGCATCGATCTTGGTTATCGTCGTTATCGCGATGTGGCCAGACATTCGTACCATCGTAGATGGCTCGAAGCCAATCAGCATGGCCGTTGTGATTCAAATGATGATGCTCTGCTTCGGCGGTATCATTTTGCTTGCGACCAAAACTGACCCGCGCGACGTACCAAATGGCGTGGTATTTAAATCTGGTATGGTGGCGGCGATTGCTATCTTCGGTATTGCATGGATGTCAGATACCTACTTCCAGTACGCTATGCCTCAATTTAAATCCGGCATCGTAGAGATGGTAACCAACTACCCTTGGACATTCGCGCTTGCGTTATTCATTGTGTCGGTTGTGGTGAACTCTCAAGCTGCAACGGCTCGCATGATGCTACCTGTTGGTCTCGGCTTAGGTTTGGAACCTGCGCTGCTTATCGGCTTGATGCCAGCGGTATACGGCTACTTCTTTATTCCCAACTACCCTTCAGATATCGCGACTGTGAACTTCGATACCTCGGGCACAACTAAGATTGGTAAGTGGTACTTCAACCACTCATTCATGTCTGTGGGCTTAATCGGCGTGATTGGTGCGTGTTGCTTGGGTTACTTGCTAGGGCAAATGATCATTCCTTCGTAACTAGCCAAATCAACGATAAATTAGAGGCGAGTCATTGTACATTTTCGTACAGCCTGAGTGACTCGCCTTTCTTTATTGCACTATTAACTACAGCAAGAAATCGTCATCAATCGCTACAAAATTGTCGGCACAATCAATCAGAGTTTGAGATGTAAGTTTAGGTACACCATAAACGGTCACCGTTTTATTGAAGCGCTGCTGAATTCTCTCTACTAGCAGACTAAAGTCTCCATCTCCCGAAACTAGAATCACTTCCTCAACTTCGGGAGCAATTTCAATTGCATCGAGAGTAATACCCACATCCCAATCGCCTTTCGAGCTGCCATCACGACGCTGGATGTAGGGTTTAAGCATCACCTCAAATCCAACACCACGAAGAATATGGTGGAACTGACGTTGCTTGGGATCATTGCTCGCAATAGCATAAGCACGAGCACTTACCACCTCTTTCCCTTGTGTGGCAACATACCAAAACTGGTTGTAATCAAAATTGCTTCGATACGCTTCGCGACAGGTGTAATACACATTCTGTACATCAACCAAAATGGCGATTTTTTGTTTGCTTTCCGAACTCATCTATTTCTACGCTCAATTTATTTGCTGCCTACCCTATGCCAGTTTTGGAAAAAGCACAATGAGCCAATTCCACTAAACTTAACGTATAAAAAGTTATTTGGGTTTCTAGGGGGACTGTCATGGGCGGAAAGTTACTAGTGATACTACTTTCTTGTATCTTGTCATCGACAGCATTTGGTTATCCAGCGCACTCCAAATACTGGCCACATAGAAGTGTGCTCTACTTTGCGCCGGAAAATGATGAATACGTCAAACAATTCTTGCTAGAAACACTTATGAATGAGTGTGAGTTGGAAGACAGAGATGTCGTCACACTGGTCATTACAGAACAAGGTTATACTTTTCCTGCTTGGCTTAACGAAGAGTTCGACCTAAAAATGCTAGCTCGTCTTTATGCGGTCGAAAAAGGTTCTCATACCGCTATTTTGCTTGGTAAAGATGGTCTAGAAAAGCACCGCTGGGGCGCAGAAACGGATTGGCCATTTATCAACAACTTGATTGATCAAATGCCAATGCGTAAGCAAGAAATGCAGAGGCAGCAAAGTCCCTGTAAAATATAGTCACTTCTGGGCAGTATTACTTTGCGAACCAATCCAATTTGTTGTGCAACTGAGTCACGCTGCCAACCACAATCAATGCTGGGCTCACGGCTTGCTCTGCCATGATCGATAGCTCGTTCAACTTTCCTTGGAACACGCGCTGCTCTGGGCGCGTACCGTTTTCAATAATGGCGCATGACATCTCAGGATCTAACCCATGAGTGATCAGCTTATCCATAATATGGCCGCTTTGCTTCAAACCCATGTAGAAAACAAGTGTGTTGTTGGATTGTGCTAGAGAATGCCATTCAATCTCACGACCATCTTTTTGTACGTGACCAGTGATGAATTGAACGCTTTGCGCATGGTCGCGGTGTGTTAATGGAATACCAGCGTAAGCCGTTGCACCCGCTGCTGCTGTGATCCCCGGAACCACTTCGTATTTAATACCAAATTCCGCTAGTTCTTCTAGCTCCTCACCACCACGGCCAAAGATAAATGAGTCCCCACCTTTTAGGCGCACAACGCGTTTACCTTCTTGTGCTTTTTGCACCAAGATTTGGTTGATTTGATCTTGAGGCACACAGTGAAAGTCCAATTTTTTTCCTACGTAAATCATCTCTGCTGATGCGTGAGCCAATTCAAGAATGTCTTTCGACACTAATCGGTCGTACACCACAACTTCAGCCGCTTGAATGGCTTTTAAGCCTTTTACTGTGAGCAAATCAGGATCACCTGGACCTGCACCAACAAGAGAAACAAAGCCGCTGTTTAAAGATGAGTTAACAGTTGTCATATCAACGCCTATCGAAAATTTGGACATAAAAAGTAACACTCAAGTCATTAACTCAAGGTTAAAATCACCCCAAGGAGTTATTACTTTTTATAGCTAAATCAATACAATACTTATCGAAAGTTAAATGAGTTGAACAGCCCCACCTACCATAGGTAGGGCCAGATAAAAGCGGTTTATTTTGCGATTGCAGGCTCTGTTTTTACTTCTTCTTCAACTACGTTGATAGAAGGCGCTGTTTTTGCGTGAGTTAGGTACAGTGGAATACAAGTCATTACGAGACCACCGACAATATTACCTAGAATGGTTGGAATAAGGTTGAAGTTCAACCAAGTCGCGATACCAAAATCCGCACCTAGAATCATACCTAGTGGGAATAGGAACATGTTTACTACGGTGTGTTCAAATACTAGCGCAAAGAAGATGAAGATTGGGAACCACATCATTGCTACACGACCAGACACTGAACGTGCTGTCATGTTGCCGATAACGCCAAGACACACCATTAGGTTACAGAAGATGCCGCGTACGAAACACGTGATCCATCCGTCCATACCCATGTTTTCAAAACCAAGGCTACGCGCGGTAGAAACAGCGACAAATTTCTTCGCTACTGCGTTCAGTTCTAGAGAGAAGTTACCTGTTAGAGAGATAGCCACTAGGTAAGCAACGATCAGAGAACCGATAAGGTTACCCAAGCCTACAAGACCCCAACAACGGAAGATACGACCCCAAGTGATGCCCGGACGGTTCGCAAACTTAGCCAGAGGCGCTAGACCAAAAACACCGGTTACTAGGTCATAACCCATCACACTTAGAATTACGAAACCAACGGGGAAAACAAGTGCACCTACAAGGCCGATACCCGTTTGTACAATCGCGGTAATAGCAACCACCACCGCAAGCGAAAGAATAACGCCAGCCATCGTACCGCGAAGCAGAAGATCTCGCGTGCTTGTATTGGTTTTCGCTTCACCAACATTGATCATGGTTTGCACGAATTCTGCAGGCTTAAAATCAGTAGACATGAATGTGTCCTTATCCAAAATTGAAAGTTAAAAAGTTAAAGATTTAATAGAGAAAGGCTTCCCGTTGACACCTGAACGCTGTCTACAACACCTCGCTTCCCTGTTCCCCTGAGTTGATGCTTGGAAAGCCTTTGTCTATTAAATCTAGGTTTCAGTTCATTCCCTCCCCTAAGAGGAGGGAATGAAAACCAAGCTTACGCAGAGATTTCTACTTCACCGTTGGTTACGCGGGTTTTGTACGCTTTCACGCTAAAACGCTCGTCTTCCATGCACGCACCTGTTGTCAGGTTAAAGCGTTGCTTCTTAAGTGGGCTAGCCACCCAAAGCTCGCCTTGGTGCTCACAGATCAAACCGCGAGAAAGCACGTTTGATTGGAAGAACGGGTCTGTGTTGCTGATCGCCAGCACTTCTTCTGCTTGTGTTGGGCGGAATACCGCAACTTGCTGACCATCAACCAGTGCACAAACACCCGTGCCCGGTACGATGTCGCTGATTTGGCAAATCTTTTCAAATGACATAATCAACCTTCCCTTATGCTTCAGTGATCGCTACGTGTAGGATGTCGCCTTTCGCTTCAGGGTGTTTTTCCGTGAAGGTTGCTGGGCGGTGCTGTTCACGCTCTTGTACAAACACGACGTTTTCATCGCGCTTGTCAGAGTTGATGAAGTGCGCGAAACGAGTCAGTTGTGATTCGTCGTTGATGGTCGCAGTCCACTCACACTCGTACTCGTCTACAAGCTTCGCTACGTCTGCCTCTAGTTGAGCGTTGATACCAAGCTTGTCGTTAACAATCACTTCGCGTAGGTAGTCAACGCCACCTTCCATGTTTTCCATCCAAACTGATGTGCGTTGTAGTGGCGCAGCAGTACGGATGTAGAACATCATGAAGCGGTCGATGTACTTGATTAGTGTTTCTTTATCTAGGTCACTTGCAAGTAGGTCTGCGTGACGAGGTTTCATGCCGCCGTTACCACATACGTACATGTTCCAACCTGCGTCAGTCGCGATGATGCCAAGGTCTTTACCTTGTGCTTCCGCACACTCACGAGTACAACCAGAAACACCGAACTTCATCTTATGAGGTGTACGAATGCCTTTGTAACGGTTCTCGATGTAAGAACCCAGACCAACAGAGTCTTGAACGCCGTAACGACACCACGTTGAGCCAACACATGTCTTCGCCATACGAAGTGCTTTTGCGTACGCTTGACCTGTTTCGAAACCAGCGTCGATAAGCTTGCGCCAGATCTCTGGAAGATCGTCTTTTTGAGCACCAAACAGACCAATACGTTGAGCACCGGTTACTTTGGTGTATAGGTTGTATTCTGCTGCAACGTTCGCTAACGCACCCAGTGCTTGAGGTGTTACTTCACCACCCGCCATACGTGGGATAACAGAGTAAGTACCGTCTTTTTGGATGTTACCTAGGAAGTTATCGTTCGTGTCGTGCAGCTTAACCAGTTGTGGCTTAAGAATGTGCTCACCCCAGCAAGAAGCCAAGATAGAACCAGCCAGTGGTTTACAAACTTCACAACCGTAACCTTTACCGTATTTCTCTAGAAGCTCATCAAACGTTTTGATCTCTTCAATGCGGATTAGGTGGAACAGCTCTTGGCGTGAGTATGCAAAGTGCTCACATACGTCGTTCTTCACTTCGATACCAGATTTAGCAAGCTCAGCATTTAGAACAGAGGTCACTAGAGGAATACAACCACCACAGCCTGTACCCGCGCCCGTCACTGCTTTGATGTCGCCCAATGTGTGGTGACCATTAGCCACCGCTTGTGCGATCTTGCCTTTGGTTACGTCGAAACATGAACAGATCACTGCGCTTTCTGGTAGAGCGTCTGCACCTAATGCTGGTTTCTCAGCGCCTGCGTGTGCAGGAAGGATCAACGCATCTGGGTGTTCTGGTAGGTCGATTTCGTTCAACATAAGTTGAAGCAGGTCGCCGTAGTCAGAGGTGTCACCAACCATAACCGCGCCAAGCAGTTTCTTGTTGTCTTTAGAAACGATAAGACGTTTGTAAACTTCTTGTTCTTCGTTCTGGTAAACGTAACTCTTACAGCCTTCAGTACGACCGTTCGCGTCACCGATAGAGCCTACTTTAACGCCAAGAAGTTTCAGCTTCGCAGACATGTCAGCGCCTTCGAATTTGCTTTCTGTGTTACCTAGTAGGTGATCAACGGCAACTGTCGCCATCTTGTAGCCAGGAGCAACAAGGCCGTAGAACATTTCGTTCCAAGACGCACACTCACCAATCGCGTAGATGTTCTCATCAGAAGTCTGACAATGATCGTTGATAGCAACACCGCCACGAGGTGCCACTTCTAGCTCCATTTGGCGTGCTAGTTTGTCTTGTGGACGAATACCTGCAGAGAATACGATGAAGTCTGTTTCTAGTTCTGAACAGTCAGCAAAACGCATAACGTTGCGTGCGTTTGTGCCTTCTGGCGCAATCTCAAGCGTATTTTTGCTGGTGTGAACGTTCACGCCCATACGCTCGATCTTTTGACGAAGTTGGTTACCACCAGCCAGGTCAAGTTGCTCAGCCATTAGCTTCGGTGCGAACTCAACAACATGCGTTTCTACACCCAGTGCTTTCAATGCGCCTGCTGCTTCAAGACCTAGCAGACCACCACCGACAACAACGCCTGATTTGCTCTTCTTCGCACACGCTTCGATCGCTTTAAGATCTTCGATAGTACGGTAAACAAAACAGTCTTTGCTTTCGTGACCTTTGATAGGTGGAACAAATGGGAATGAGCCAGTAGCAAGAATAAGCTTGTCGTATTGAACTTCACGGCCAGTGCTTGAGTAAACAATGCGGTTTTCACGGTTGATGTTAATCGCGCGTTCGCCGATCAGCATGTTAATACCGTGTTTCTCGTAGAAGCCTTCTTTTACTAAAGAAAGTTCATCTGCAGTATGGTGAGAAAAGTAAGAGGAAAGGTGCACACGGTCGTATGCGACACGAGGTTCTTCACAGAAAACCGTAATGTCTATATTAGACATATCAGCTTTCTCGACTAAGTCTTCAATATAACGGTGCCCTACCATACCGTTACCGATGACTACTAGCTTCAACTTGCTCATTATAATTCCTAAGGGTTAGGTTCTTATCACTGAGCTCATTGTTAATTGTGAAAGAAAATTAATACATGATGTAAATCAATTACAATTTCAAACTACCCTAAAGGGGTAGATGAACGTATTTATCTGACTATTGCGAAATAAAAAGTAATTTATTAACGGATATTGGTAGTTTTAACAAACTGAGATAACCGAAGCCATGCTAGCAACGGACTATACCGTTTTGCTTTTATGAAGTTAGGTTGACCATCGAAACCGAGCACACCTACGATAAATCCTGTTTTGCTTCTAAACGACGCACTCACTTGACTTCACCGTTTCAAGGTGATCAGAGAACAATATCTGAAGTGATTGAAAGATTTAGAAAAATCAAGCTTCACAACAAAAATTTTTTACTAGCTAAGTCGCACTATAAAGACTAAAATCGGGTTTAGTTCATATGGAATAGCGTCCATATGATTGATACCGTAATTGACATATAGAGTGCCGTCCCATTTTTGTGAGGCGGCCTTTTATTTGGGAGTCATAAAATGTCAGAAAACAATTCTATCTACATCTCAAGCTTAGATATGAACCGAATCACGGCTTTGTTGGATAAAATGCCAAACATCGCAGCGGAGCTTGTGGAATTAGAAGCAGAGCTCGACCGAGCAACAGTTCTTGAGCCAGAACAAATGCCAGATAACGTGGTCACGATGAACTCGACTGTAGAGTTTAAATTTTCAGGTGAAGATAGAACCATGACAAAGACACTGGTTTACCCTTCTGAACTGAAAAGCAGTGATGATATCTCTATTTTTGCACCCGTAGGCAGCGCACTGATCGGTTTGTCTGTCGGCCAAAAACTTGACTGGCCAATGCCAAATAATCAAGTGAAGACAATTGAAATTGTCGATATCACATACCAACCTGAGCGTTGTGGTGCACTAAACCGCTAACCCTCAGTAGTCCCGGTGCAAAGGCCTCCATTTAAGACTTTGCACCAGGAGAGCCCCTCGCTTACCCCCTATTTCCTTCTTTGTTTTCCAAGCATTTACTTTACTGCTCTTAAGTAACATCACCGATTCTTTATTATTTACCGCATATTCAATATTTATATCTCCAAGCTCAATCATAGAAATTGCAAAGTATTTTTCGTATATTGTCGCTCCGAAAACGACGTAAATTATGCGCAAAATGGAAGAATATCTAACTCGAATTGCCTGCTTAGAAAAAGAAAATGAAGAGCTGAAGCGGAAGAATGCGCGACTACAAGAAAAGTTGAATGCTGCACTCGACAGTAATGGACTGTGTTTGTGGGAGCAGCATATTCCTTCAGGTACTTTGACGATATTCAATATGCAGTGGGGAAAAATGCTAGGTTATCAGCCCCATGAGTTAACCGCGACGGTTGAAACGTGGAAAAACAATCTCCACCCTGAAGATTATGATCTTGCGGTGGGTGCATTTGAAGATCACCTAGCAGGCAAGACCGACCTTTATGAGGTAGTGCATCGCATGATTCATAAAGACGGCAGTGATAGCTGGGTCTACGATCGAGGGCGCATCGTCGAGTATGGTTCTGATGGCGAACCACTACGGATGATGGGTACTCATATCGATATTACAAAAGAAAAGCGTTATGAGCAGCAACTGGCCAAGTTGGCTTCGAGTGATCCATTGACTGGATTGTTAAATAGAAAAGCAATTGAGGAAAACTTTAATCATCAACCTCAAACCGAACCGTCTCAGCAGTCTGCTTTAGTGTTTGTTGATATAGATAATTTTAAAGCAGTTAACGACCAGCTAGGCCATCATACTGGCGACACCCTCCTCATCAATATCGCCAATAGCTTAACAGAGCTTGCGTCAAGCAAGTCTCAAGTTGGACGCATAGGAGGCGATGAATTTGTTATCTTAAACTGGCATTCAAGTCGAGAGGAAATATCCCAACTTTGCAATCAACTCTTAGATTCAATCATTCCAGCGATAAATCAAGACTTACATAAAGTAACGATAGGAATGAGTATCGGTGTTTGTCTCTTTAACAAAGGAAAGCAACCGTTTAATGAAGTGTATCAAAAAGCCGATCACGCAATGTATGAGATAAAGAAAAATGGCAAAAATGGAGTACAATTTTTCAACTTAAAAAGTTGATATCTCTCCATAAATCATCATGTTATGAAATCAGTCATTTGCTACAACTTGAACTAACTAAAGATAAATTCTTTATATCTAAGCCAGTTACCGAAATTACCCCTAGGTACTCATAAATTTGGCACGATACAAATAAATCCCCTCCTCTCCTAGCATCAACCCAATAAGCAACTACACTCATTTAACTGATAGATTAATTACTACTATTATGAAGGGAGTTGTTTTTGATGGATACAAAACAGATTTCTACAGTTATCATAATTTTAGTTCTTTCTGCATTAGTAGTTGCTTATTTAAAGTTAACAACGGTATCAAATGCTATCCACAAACCTACAACAATCGGTATATCTAAGACGCCTCTGTCAGCCCCTTTTATCATTGCAGAGCACATAGGTGCGTTTGAAGAAAACGATTTAAACGTCGAACTTATCATGTGCTTTGGAGGGGTCGAATGTTCAAACCTACTTCTAGAAAACCATGTTAATTACGCCACTTTTTCTGAAAGCGTACTGATGTTTAAAAGCTTTGAATACAAAGATTTAGCATTAATCACTTCTTTTGCATCTTCTACGAATGATATTAAGCTGCTAACTAAAAAGCGGTCTGGCATAGAAAGTATAGATAAATTACCAGGAAAAAAGGTTGGTGTAATAAAAAAGAGCGCTAGCGAATATTACTTAGACTTGTTGCTACAGGTAAATGACATTGATTTAGAAAAAGTAGAAAAAATATCATCAACAACGCAGGTTATTATAAATCATTTAATGCAAGGAAACGTCGATGCAATATCTACTTGGGAGCCATACGGATTTATGGCCAAGAATAGAATAAATGAAGAAGTAAAGAACATAGGAATTATTGGCGTGTATAAACTTTACTTTTTGCTTGTATCAAAAGAAATACACATTGAAAAATCAGATCAAGAAGTAATGAAAATAATAAAGTCACTTCATCACTCAATTAACTGGATGGATAAAAACCCTCATTTAACAATGAAAATACTATCACAAAAACTTAACATAACAGTTGAAGAAATATCTTGGAGTTGGGATGATTATAACTTTCGATTAAATTTAACGAATTCTTTATTATTTACATTACAATCAGAAGCTAATTGGGCATTAAAACAAAACTATGTAGAAGGACAGATTCCAAATTACAGAAAAATATTTAAAGAAAACTATATCAATTCATATTTTGATGGTCTAGATTAAAATGCATCGTTCGTTAAACCACTATTTAGCATCACTATTCAGTCTAAGCGTAATACTATGTATCAGCGTTATAGTATACATAAGCTTCATAAAAATAGAAGATTATAAAGCCAAGAAACAATTAAACCAAATAATGGACATACAAATATCATTAGAGTCATTAAGTAGTTATCTTTGGGCTTACACTCAAAATAGAGGAAAAAACAATTTCACACAATTCATGATTTCTCATAACAAATTAAACGAATTATTATCTCAAAATGAAGATGTTTTATACCTTACTAAAGACCTAAAAAAAATGAATCTCGAACTGTATTTTTTAGTTCAATACGAAAATAATCATTTACTAGACAAAGATCGCCATTATGATTCAGTCGTAAATTATAATAAATCAAATCCTGTCATACAATCCAGAATAAACATTGTATCCCAGGATATGAATAATGAAATAATATATATTTATAAAAAAATACTTAATAATAAGTCTACAAAACTACAAAATTTAAATTATTACACTCAAGCAGGTATTATTTTTATCTCTCTGGTTGTTATGCTATTATGCTTTTATATAAAAATAAAGTTCAAGAGAAGCTTTCAAAGGTTTATAAATGGAATAAAACAATTAAGCAGGTCAAATTTTGACTATAAAATCCCTTCAGAAAATCAATTCACGGAATTTGAAAATCTGTCTTGTTACTTCAATAAAATGGCGGCATTGTTAAACCACACAACAATATCAAAATCAAAACTTAAAGAAGAAGTAGAGAATCAAACTTCAGTTCTAAATCGTCAAAAAGAAAGTTTGGTATTTTTGTCTGAGCACGACTCCTTAACTAATATCTACAATCGTCGAGCAATAGAAAAACATTTGATCCAGCTTACGCGTAATTTCAGAGGCAGTGAGAATAGGTTTAGTTTGTTTTTTATAGATTTAAATTTATTTAAGGATATTAACGATAGCCATGGCCATGAGGCAGGTGATGCAGTGTTAAAATCTGTAGCTAGTAGATTATCAAGTATTATCGACGAATCAGACATGGTAGGCCGCTTTGGTGGAGATGAATTTATTATTATTCATCGTTCACACACAACAGGTACGTCTCTGTCTGCATGTGCACTACGCTATATCCAAGAAATAGAAAAAGTAATTCATTTTAAAGGTAAAGAGTTATGCGTCGGAGCTAGCATTGGTATTGCACTCTATCCTGAGCATGGGTCGAATGTACATGAATTATTAACAGCGGCAGACAAGTCTATGTATCAGTCAAAACGTTCTAAAGCTAGCTCGTTCACTATTGTCGACAACAGCAGTTCGCTGTTAAAGAGGCCTATGTTTTAATCTAAAGTAGCTGTGGAAACGTTCTACATGCGAATATTCAACGACATCGACCACTGTGGCCACTTACAGTAATAAAGCCGCTTTTATCACATAGCAAAAGCTAAACTCGTAAGCTAAACGCTCTCCAGGCATTGAAGAAAAATAATCCATTGTGAATGGTTAATCCTCCCCTTTTAAACGTCAACTTTCACCACCATATGATAGTTAAGATTCATTAACAGGCTATAACTATCCTATGTCTTTTCCTCGTTTATCTGTTCTGGATTTGGCACCCGTGTCCGACGGAACAAACTTCACCGAAACGTTCGAACGCTCCGTTGAATTAGCTCAATCAATCGAGTCCTGGGGCTATCATCGGTTTTGGATGGCTGAACACCATAACATGCCCGATATCGCCAGTGCCGCAACCAGTGTATTACTCAGTCATATTGGAGCGCACACGAACTCGATCCGTTTAGGTTCAGGTGGAATCATGTTACCTAACCATGCACCACTAGTAATTGCAGAGCAATTCGGAACGTTAGAGGCATTATACCCTGGTCGCATTGACCTCGGGTTAGGACGCGCACCAGGCACCGACTACCAAACAATGCATGCATTAAGGCGGGAACCAGAGCATATGGATCCTGACTTTGAAGAGCTGTTGGAGGAACTTAATTTCTTTCTTGGTCCCGTATCTCGAAATCAACCAGTCGCGGCTTATCCAGGTAACAACACATCTCTGCCGATTTGGCTTCTGGGGTCGAGTACATACAGTGCACGTTTAGCAGCTAAGAGAGGCTTACCTTTCGCATTCGCTGCACACTTTGCTCCAGATGCAATGTCTCGTGCTCTAAACTTTTATCGAGATGAGTTTGTCCCATCCGAGCATTTAGCTCAACCCTATGTGATGATTTGTGCCAACGTTATCGTAGCGGATACTCAGTCACATGCAGATTTTCTCGCGACAACAGAGAAGCAAAAATTCTTAAAAATGATTCGCGGCAATCGCGAAAAACTTCGCGCACCAGTGAAAAGTATGGCACCACTATGGTCAGCACAGGAAAAGCTTCACGTTGAAACTCAATTACGTGAATCTATCCATGGTGATCAAACATATGTAAGACAGAAAATTGAGAAACTTTTGGAACGCACTGGGGCGGATGAAATTATGGTAAACACGATGGTGTTTGAACAATCTGAGAAGTTGAGATCCTACAGGTTACTATCGGAACTCATGGACAAGTAAAAGAATGGAGGCGCCTCCCGGAGTCGAACCGAGGTCCACGGATTTGCAATCCGCTGCATAGCCACTCTGCCAAGGCGCCTTTCTGATATTGTATCTCTGTCACCAAAGATTTTGATGGTGCCCCGGGCCGGACTTGAACCGGCACAGCGCGAACGCCGAGGGATTTTAAATCCCTTGTGTCTACCAATTCCACCACCAGGGCAACGCAATCATGCGATGGCTTAGACACCATCTGTCTCAGCGGCCTTTGCCGTGAGAACGAGGCGTACTTTAACGGATTAATTTATCTGGTCAACAAAAAATTAGTCTTTTTTATTCAAATGGTTAAAAAGCCAACTCAAACGAACAAAGGGCGATCATTTTGCTCACAAGAACATCAGCATGCTTTGCTCTCGTTTACTTTGCTTCATCACTTCATGTCAATGAGGAATCGACAAGTCGCACAAATTGACAGTATGGGTATAAACTTAACTCGTACCGCAGGGGATAAATAAGCGCTCATCATGTTTCGAAAGTCATCATTTCAATTACCGCTACACACTGATTCCGAACTCGACTTCGTAGTGCCCCACTTCTTCCTTACTGAATTTGATTATGCACGCTCTCTGGAGCTGGGAGTCATCCAAGACTTAGATCCTGAATATACACATCAATATCGCGTCACACTGAGGCGCATACGCTCACTATGCTTACTACTTCGCGAACTGATCCCTCCTTTTGAACAGCGTATTTTGAAACCTCATTTAAAAATAATGATGAAGAAAACAAATAAGCTGCGTGATTTGGACGTATTTATCTTGGACAAAAACCAATACATTGAAATGCTCCCAAATCACAAATCGTCTCTTGAGCAGCTTTTTGGCTTTATCGAAGCCGAACGTGCTTACGAACAGGCAAAAGTTACGCGTTGGCTAGCTACAGAAGAATACACAACGCACTGCACTTTGGTCAGGAATAGTCTGCTGCGAAGTACGCAACACGAACGAGTGGATAGCAACCTACCTGCGTTACTCTTCGCAAGCCAAAAAATCTCCGATCAATTTAAAAAAGTTGATAAAGCACGACGCAAGATCTCGGACAAAAGTCGTGACAGCGTGATTCATTCGATGCGGATAAAGTGCAAAGCGCTGCGTTATTTGTTGGAAGGGTTTTCCACGCTCTACCCTTCCCAACAGCACAAAAACAACGTGAAACAACTAAAACTATTGCAAGACAAGCTCGGTGACTTTAACGACACTTCAAGTCAAATTGAATTTTTCGCACAACTCAAAGAAACAGCAAATCTTGATAAACAAGATCGTAAGGCTTTGAAAAAGCTAATTAACGTGCTTAGCGAACATCATGCACTCTCTCGCCAAACCATCTTGACGCATTTAAGGCAGTTTGAGTCTTTCATTCGCGATACCAATACACAGAATCTCTATCGGCTCTAAATCAAGGTTCACGTATTTTTAATATTCATTAATTACAGTCAATCGTTAGGCTCCACTAAGAAAGATAACGTGAAACCATTAAAACGATACCAATACGAGCGCTATGCGGTGCTTTGTAATCTCGCCTACCCTCGCGTCTTCAGGCAAACTCAATACGGGTTCGATCCTAATGGGCAACGAGTCATTAGAAATGAACACGGTAAGATTATGATTCGCGTGCTCTGGAGTAAAAAACAGAGTGAAGTGGTCGTAGTGATTAAAGGCTCACACAGTATCAGTGATTGGTTGTTGAACTTCGCGATGTGGACGAGAAGCTGTCGAAGGTTGGGACTAAACTATCGCATTCACGCGGGTTTCTATCATCTGTTGTTCCAAGAAAGTTTACCGAGCCGGAATGAAGATCGGTTAGGGTTGACCGTGATCGAACGCCTCGAAGGTATCGTTGTACCGCTCATTCTTAGGGGAAAAAGAATCACTATTACTGGCCACTCTTCAGGTGGCGCGATTGGCAGTGTTTTTGCTGACTATATTGAGAAAAAATACCCAAAAAGCATTAAACGCGTGGTCACTTTCGGACAGCCCGCTGTCGGGGATTGGACGTTTAAGAAACGCTACCGTTTGGGGCACAAAACATACAGGATTTGTTGCGACATCGACATCGTGACCTTTATGCCGCCCGTACCTTTTTTGTATTGGCATGTAGGCAAAATGCTATGGTTATATAACGGGAGAATATACGAGAACACCCCAACGCTCATACGGCTTGGGCGCTCCTTATTTAGTTGGTTAATGCGACCGTTCTCTTATCACTTTATGAGTAAATACATTCGCGACAAAGACTTTTTTGATGAACGCTGAGTTAAACATCCGAAAGGTATGAAGTATAGACACGAAAAAGCCGGACTTCGCCGGCTTTACGATTAAGTGGTGATCTACAGAGAGGCAATTTCTTTTTCAAGTTGATATTTGTTATCTGTGACAATTCGCTCTAACACTTCAACACGTCGCTTCAAGTCACCAATTTGCTTGTTAAGGTTATCTTGTTCTTCTCGGCTCATCGTATTACGTTCAGATATCTCCAACGCTCTTACTTCTTTACGATGGTTCAAGATTAACTTTATTATCCCGCCCCCAAATATGGCACCGAACACAATAGCCACAACCAATACATCAGCAATAGATTCCATTCTTTATCTTCCTCTAGATTATGCTCAAATATAAGTTACTCATTTGTTGAATGAATATCAAATAACACATTGATTCATTGAAAAGTTTTATCAAGAATTGCCTACTCTGTATCAAAATCACAGGAATGGATTATTCAACGCCAACCCAAACCGAGACAGATCCGCCGTTTACTGGGAACTCAGCCCAACCATTCGCATCAGTCCAAACTTCTTCAGTTCGGATACCCAACTTGTCTACGTAGCGAGCACTTGGTTTACCCGTATACATCCACTTCGAGCCGCCAGGTCCATCACTCATGATCACGGCCATTGAATGTCGATGCTTTGCATCACCTTCTCGAGTCCAACCAATTACGTCCCAGTGGTCGAGATAAGAATGTTGTTTGCCATACGCATAATCTTTACGCAGTGTTACTAGCTCTTTAATGTAAGGCACTTTGACCATATTGATGTCATGCCCTTTATCACTGTACTGCGCGCCGTAGTAATCTGCATAAAACACGGATGGATAACCTTCTTCACGCAATAAGATAAATGCGTAAGCGAGCGGCTTAAACCACCAATCAACCGTCGACTCCAAAGCCTGCAAAGGTTGAGTATCATGGTTTTCTACTAAGGTTACCGCTTTGACTGGATTGTCCTTCATCAGCGTACCATCCATGATTTGACGCATATCGTAGCTACCACCCGATTTAGACGCATTGTAGAAGTTCATATGTAACGGTGCGTCGAATAGAGACATGCTGCCAGAAGTTTTGGTGATAAAGTTATGCAGCTGATTCACATCGTAGTTCCAGTACTCTCCGACCGTGAAAAGTTCTTTCCCTGTTTTCCAACGTAGGTGATCAATCCATTCTTGCAGGTATTGATATTTGATGTGCTTCACCGCGTCCATTCTAAACCCATCAACACCCGTCATGTTGATATACCACTCACCCCAGTCTTTCAGCTCTTGCTTCACTTCAGGGTGATCCATGTCTAGATCAGCGTACATAAGGTAATCGTAGTTGCCTTTTTCCGAGCTAACTTCCCAATCCCATGCCTTACCCTCACCTTTGAATTTGAAGATAGCTTTTTCTTCGCCAGCATCGTCCCAATCCACGCCATCAAAGTGGTACCACGTCCAATGAAAGTTTGAGTACTTGTCGTTGCGCCCAGGGAAATCAAACTCTACCCACGCTTCAATCCATTTATCACCAAGTTCAATATTTCGGTTGTTCCAATCTACTCGCTTGGTATCAACCCAAGACTTTCCATCCGCACCACCGCGATGGTTGAACACCACATCGCCATAAATCTGGATATTGTTTTTATGGGCAGCATTGATGGCGCTTAGGTACTGATCTTTGGTGCCATACTTGGTGCGCACCGAACCTTTTTGATCAAACTCTCCCAAATCGTACATATCATAAACGCCATAACCGACGTCGTTGCTACCACCAGCACCTTTATAGGCGGGTGGTAACCATAACGCAGTAAAGCCGTTATCAGATAGTGCCGACGCGTTGTTTTCAACTTGTGTCCAGAGTGCACCGTCATTTGGCACATACCAATGGAAATACTGCATCATGGTGCCATTTTGTGCCGCCATTACAGGCGAACTGAGCAGCAAAGTTAAGGGTAAAAGTGTAGGTTTAAGGTTGAATGTTTTCATTATTTTTCTCTCACGTTAAGGACTAGAATCCTCCTTTCTGCATATACGCACCAAGCGATACTAACTATGACGCTAGCTAGGTTGCTGCCTGTAATACAAAAAGTTCGGATTACAATCGAAGAGAAACTATCACCAATCACACTATACAATTATTGAGTTGTCTAACATTTATAAAATCAATAATTAGCGCGTTAAAAATATTGAATGGTGATCAAAACATGGGAGACTTTAGGAAAGCGCGAAGGGTTACGAAAAGGCGGATTAAAAACGAAAAAAGCCAGTCATTTAAGACTGGCTTTCGAAATAGTGGAGGCGCCTCCCGGAGTCGAACCGAGGTCCACGGATTTGCAATCCGCTGCATAGCCACTCTGCCAAGGCGCCTTTCTGATATTGTATCTCTGTCACCAAAGATTTTGATGGTGCCCCGGGCCGGACTTGAACCGGCACAGCGCGAACGCCGAGGGATTTTAAATCCCTTGTGTCTACCAATTCCACCACCAGGGCAACGCAATCATGCGATGGGTTAGACACCATCTGTCTCATCGACCTTTGCCGTGAGAACGAGGCGTACTTTAACGGATTAATTTATCTGGTCAACAATAAATTTTATCTTTTTTATTTAAGTGCTTAAAAAGCGATCTGACTAGTACATTTGGCATTCAATTAGACCAATAAGCACCCGTTCCCTTTCATTAGCCCTGAAGTCATACGCATACTAGTGTCCGTAACTGCTTCGAGGTAAACACGCGACTATCACGTTATGAACGCTGATCTTTTCACCGCTGTAACATCTGTAACAATTTAATTCCCTACTCTTGGCACGATTGCGTACAGAACATCATATTTTGTTACTGATAACTTTATATCGAATGTGGTCGTACCTTTATAAAATCATTGACTTTTTTTATTTTCAAACAAAGCTCAATTCATTATCGAAAATATCAATAAATAATGGTACGTTACACGAGTTGCAGTAATTTAATGGACATATATCACATATAAGGATGTGGTTTACTTTGGCGACACAACATAAGAAAAACAAGGTATATCACTAATGTCTATCAAGAATCTTTCTATAGCGAAAAAGATATCGCTATCGTTTTTACTCATTGCCATCGTCAACATTGCATTTGGCGTGTTTTTATCTACAGAGCTCAAAAGCATCAAATCTGAGCTTTTAAACTATACCGATGATACGCTTCCTGCAATGGAAAGGGTCGATTCGATTCGAGATCATTTGTCTCGCTGGCGCCGAGCTCAATTTGCTGCGTACACTTATGAAGACGCAGACCAAGTCAAAACTAAAATTTCTAACAATATTAGAGAACGCGAAAAGATCACTAGAGAGCTCAACGCTTACGGTGAAACTATCTGGCCTGGCGAAGAGCAGCAAACTTACCAGCGTCTTATGCGTCAATGGAAAAAGTACTTGGTTACTATGGACCAGTACAATGAAGCGATGCTAGCTAACGACAAAAGCAAGGCCCACCCTATTTTGGCGAACTCTTTGTCTGCTTTCGAAGCGGTTGACTCAGAGTTAGGCGAACTAATCCGTCTCCTTAAAGAAGCTATGGACAGCAACAAAACTCACATCCTGTCCTCTGTAAATGGATTGAGTAATTCTTCAATTGCAAGTAACGTGATTATTCTACTGATCATGGTAGGCATGACATACGTGCTGACTCGCCTAATTTGTGGCCCACTTAAACTTGTTGTTGAGCAAGCAAATGCCATCGCAACAGGTGATCTATCAAGTGACATTGACCGTAAAGCAATCGGCAATGATGAGCTTGGTGAACTGGCAGACGCGACCACTAAGATGCAAGATGACTTACGCCAAGTTATCGATAACGTGATTGCTGCAGTTACTCAGTTAAGCAGCGCTGTCGAAGAGATGAACCAAATCTCCGATATTTCTGCGTCTGGTATGAAAGATCAACAGCTGCAAATTACGCACATCGCAACAGCAATGACAGAAATGAAAGCGGCCGTAGCCGATGTTGCTCGTAACACTGAAGACTCAGCGAACCAAGCTAACGAAGCAAACCGCCGCACACAACACGGTGTTCGTGAAACCCAAGGTATGGTTGACGCGATTCAAGAAGTTTCAAACGTAATTGGCGCTGCAGGCGATACCGTAGCTGAGCTTGAACAGCAATCGAATAAAATTAACGTGATCGTGGATGTTATCCGCGACATCGCCGATCAAACCAACCTACTTGCACTTAATGCAGCCATTGAAGCGGCGCGTGCTGGTGAGTCTGGTCGTGGCTTTGCCGTCGTTGCAGACGAAGTTCGAACTCTTGCCGGCCGTACGCAAGATTCAACGAGTGAAATCACTTCGATCATTGAGCAGCTACAATCACTTGCAAAAGACGCAAAATCAGCCACTGAACTTTCTAGAACCAGTATTTCAGAATGTGCTGAACAAGGCATTCAATCAAAACAGCTGATGAGCGACATTGAGCATTCGATTTCGGACATCTCAGACATGGGTACCCAAATCGCCACGGCTTGTAACCAGCAAGACTCTGTTGCGGAAGAGCTTAACCGCAGCATTGAAAACATACATTTGGCATCTCAAGAGGTCTCGCAAGGTTCGGAGCAAACCGCACAGGCGTGCCGCGAACTAAGCCAGCTATCCATTTCTCTTAAAGATGTAATGAGCCGCTTTAAACTGAGTTAAACTCAGTGGATACCTTAGTAGATATCAAATCAATCCCGATTTGCTTAAATTGAATGTCATCACTGAGGTATATTTAGGTATATATTAAATCACTATCTTAATAAACGCTCCAAAGCACCACTTGGAGCGTTTTACTTCGTCAGGTACTTTCCCCAAGTACTCAATAACATAACCAATACAAAAAACGCGTACGGAGACTTTATGCGCTTAAATAAAACCTTACTATCACTGACTATCGCTGCTGCAGTCGCGGTTCCTGTAATGCAAGCCACTGCCGCTCCTCTTCAAATTAGCAATACAGCAGCAAAAGCAGAGCAAGTTCAAGGTGCTAACGCTTGGCTAGAAATAAACTTAGGTCAGTTCCGCGATAATATTGAGCAGTTTAAATCGCACATGGATGGCAAAACGAAAATCTGCGCCGTGATGAAAGCCGACGCATACGGCAATGGTATCGCAGGCCTGATGCCGACTATTATCGAGCAACAAATTCCTTGCGTTGCCGTTGCAAGTAACGCCGAAGCACAAACTGTTCGCGACAGTGGCTTTAAAGGCCAACTTATGCGTGTACGCTCAGCGGATATTGGCGAGATTGAAGCCGTAATCGACCTAAATGTCGAAGAGTTGATAGGCACAGCAGAGCAAGCTAAAGCACTGTCTAAACTAGCCGAGAAAGCTGGTAAAGAAATCAAAGTTCACCTTGCTCTGAACGACGGTGGTATGGGACGTAATGGTGTTGATATGACGACAGAAGCGGGCAAGAAAGAAGCGCTAGAAATCGCTCAACAAGCTGGCGTTAATATTGTTGGTATCATGACTCATTTCCCTAACTACAATGCAGACGACGTGCGCCAAAAGTTAGCTTCATTCAAAGACAGTTCTGCATGGCTGATTAAAGAAGCGAATCTAAAACGCGACAACATTTTACTGCACGTAGCAAACTCTTACACCGCGCTTAATGTTCCTGAGGCGCAGCTTGATATGGTTCGTCCTGGTGGCGTTTTATACGGAGACTTACCAACTAACCCTGAGTACCCTTCTATCGTGTCTTTCAAAACACGCGTGGCATCCGTTCACCACCTGCCAAAAAATAGCACAGTCGGTTACGACAGCAGCTACACAACAAGCAAAGAAAGCTTAATGGCGAACATTCCTGTTGGTTACTCTGATGGTTATCCACGAAAAATGGGGAATACGGCAGAAGTTCTGATCAATGGCCAACGTGCAAAAGTTGCGGGCGTTGCTTCAATGAACACCACAATGGTAGATGTTACAGGTATCAAAGATGTTGAGCCTGGTTCTGAAGTTGTTTTGTTTGGCTCCCAACAAGGCAAAACGATTTCAGCTGCTGAGATGGAAAAACACGCAGAAGTCATCTTCCCTGAACTATACACGGTTTGGGGAAGCGCGAACCCTCGTGTCTACGTAAAATAAACCTATTCAGTTATTCGTAACAGAGCGAAAAAGCGAGCCTCGTGTTCGCTTTCTTTCTTATTTACTAATCTGTACTAGCTCGTGATGTTATCAATTAAACAGAGCTTACTATTTCTGTTGTTTTATTCTCCTTTAGCACTACCAAGCGCGACTCTCTACACTCTGTTTCTTAAAGCCGCTTGGATGGCTCAATTTTATATAGCACTTAGAGTTTGAAAGCCCCTCCAATTGATGTTAAACATGAAGTTTACAAAAGAATAACAAACACACTCGTATGGCACTGCCCCTTTGCCTGCTAGCTAGGTATCTCTATGACAGAAAATACTCAACATCTTCAACGCTCCTCCACTGAGTTGCACGAATTTAATCGGCTTGACGTCTGGAACGGCTTCACCCAACTTTTACCCCTCTCTATGTTCGTGGTCATATTTGGCCTCGCTTTCGGTGTTGCTGCGGTACAGACTGGACTAGATGTATTTCCCACTATGTTGATGAGCACACTGGTCTTCGCCGGTGCTTCACAATTTGCCACGTTAGAAATGTGGGGAGCGGAAGTCCCTTTCATTCCAGTACTTATTACTGTATTTGCGATTAATGCTCGTCACCTCTTGATGGGAGCCACACTTTATCCATGGTTACGACAACTCCCACCAACAAAACGTTACGGTGTAATGCTGGTAGCATCAGACGCTAACTGGGCAATGGCACTCAATGCATTTGGTAGAAAAGAACCAGGCTTTGGCTTGCTTGTTGGTGGCGGCTTAGCGATGTGGTCTTTTTGGATTGTGGGCACCTGGATCGGCATTTATTTTGGTAGCGCAATCAAAGATCCGGTGGGCCTCGGGCTCGATATGGTTATGGGATGCTTCCTGCTGTCTATGGTGGTGGCCGGGCCGAAAGACTTAAGAATCTTTGCGATTTGGGCCATAGCAGCAGCCTCTTCTATGTTGGCGTATTGGTATTTGCCAGAGAATAGCCACGTAGTGGTTGGCGCCATTACTGGCGGAGTATTGGGTGCTTGTTGGAAGGAGAAGAAAGCATGAACATCGAAACAACCATAGGTGGCACACTGCTTATCATCATCGCTATGGCGTTAGTCACGCTCATAACCCGCTGGGGCGGAGTGTATGTTATGTCATTCATTCCAATTAGCGAACGGGTTCAACGTTTCATTACTGCGATGTCAGGCTCCGTACTGGTTGCCCTTTTAGCTCCGCTAGCAGTAGAGGGTGATAATGGTGCTAGAGCAGCACTGTTTTCTACTGCTGTTGTCATGTTCATCGTGAAAAAGCCTCTACCAGCAATTGCAGCAGGCATCATCGCCGCCGCCGCGGTACGTGCTCTTTAGTCGCTGTTTCAACGCCGATACCAGTCATCAATAAAAGACCCAAAACACAAAGCCCTGATGTCACAAGTGTCATCAGGGCTTATCTTATGCTCATCATTTGAACGATGAACAACGATTATTAATCATAGTGAGACAGCACATTACGCACAGCAGTTACAATTGCGCTTATATTTGTCCATTTTACCAATACCAGGGTTAAAGGTATTGGTTGGGTCTAATTCGTGGTAAAACTTCTGCAACGAGTTTTCGGCTTCATACAAGTGACCCACATTATGTTCTGCTGGGTATTTGGCACCACGGCTATTGAGGTGCTCTAGCATCAGCTTTTTCATCAACTTCGTGTCAGTCCCTTTTTTGAAAATGTAATCTTGATGGAAGACGTAACACATAAAGTGACCATAATAGAGCGCTTGAACAAGGTTCTTACTCACCTCTTCAGGCAAAGTTTCTAGCCACTCTTCATCATTGCGTCGCAATGCGATATCAAGTGCAACGATGTCTTCTACGTCTTTTCGATGAATCGTCTCGTACCGAATTGCTGCACCAGCGGCTGCAAAGCGATGTAAATAAGCTTTTTTACCTTCTTCCGGCGTACACTCGAAGAAATCACAGTCGTCTTCAACAGCCCAAACTTCTTTGAGGTATTTTTGTGCTTCAGCAATACCACCATCACTCATTTTCAATACCAGGTGATGCTCATACTTGTCACGGAAATCCAGCATTCGCTCTGGTAAATGTTGTGGGAACAACTTGCTCGCGTAGTACAAAATGGTGTCTGGCAGATATTTACTGACAAACGGGATGCGCTCTAAGAAGTTTTCTACCTTAGCTTTAAGTGCGAACATTTTTGGCAGCTTATCTGTGCCTAACAAGTCGATGGATAAGAACACATCCTTGCCGTACTTCTCTGCCATGTTGAAGATATCTCGATGCAAGTATTCTCCCATCTCAGGCAAGTTATCAAACGTAGATAAGAAGTCTTTTCGCAACTTCGTTAGTTTCGCAGGGTCATTGGTGCCAAGGTAAAAAACCTGCTCTTTTTCGGGTACTGGGTAGCTGTCAACCCGAACGGCAAAAACCCCCAACTTACCAGCGCAGCCACTGGCTTCAAATAATCGGCGTTCATCGGCATTAAAGCGAGAAGGAATGTCAGAAGTCACGTCTCGAACACGTTCATCGTATTCTTTGTCTGATGCCATTCGCTCATCATGAATGATCTTCGCTGGGTCAAAGTTCCCTTCTTGCAGGTTTGTTAGAATTTCTTCTGGCGTTTCACCTAACCCTTCAATACCAAGGTGGTTCACCAAATGTAACTGGCCTTGCTTATCGACCTGCGCGTAGAGCGCCAGTTCCGTATAAGCAGGACCACGCTTAACTAGCGCACCGCCTGAGTTATTGGCGATACCACCGACCACAGTGGCACCTAGCGATGAAGAGCCGATGATAGAATGCGGTGCTCGGTTCACTGCCTTCAACTCTTTCTCCAAAGAGTGTAAGCTCGCACCAGGCAAGCAAACCGCCTGCTTACCACCATCTAATAAGTGAATCTTCTTGATTTTGGTAATATTGATCACAACCACATCGCGATCATAATCATTACCACTCGGAGCTGAGCCCTCTGTTAAACCTGTTTTAGCCGCCTGCATGATAATGATGCAGTTTGCTTCAACACACTGTTTAATAATCTTCCATTGTTCTAGAAGAGTGTTAGGAAACACGATAGCAAGCGCATTACCACTACCCGAACGAAACCCCGAGCGGTAATATTTCGTTTTAACCTCGTCGGTTAGAACATTTTCTTCCCCCACGATGGTTTTAAATTCTTCAATCAGCTGCTTTTGTTTCATATCCGTATCTCTAGTTATTGTACTTCGCTCACAACACCGCTTAGCGGCAGGCATGGCGTTTGAGCCACTATAAGCAGTCCATTTCTCTGCGTCTATGTCAGGCGGACGAACAATACGTAATCAATAAACAACAAACAAAATAATTCTTTATTTTTCTGTCACTTATCTTTCACATTTGAGAAATTTAACGTAAGAAACAGACCGTTTCTTAAAAGAAACAATAGCAAAACCATTTGTTAACAGTTGTGCGGGGTATCTTGTTATCAATATTAGTGAAGAAAACGAGGAGAAGCGTAAGCTCCTAAATTTAAGAGGACTCTTAGAAATGAAGATGGAAACATAAGCTCAACACCAACATAACGATCGGTGTTGAGTTATTGGCTTAAAATCGATGGTTTTGACTTTGAAAGCTTGTGTATAGATGATCGATAAAGATCTTAATTTTTTCTGGTTGCTGACGAGTGTAAGGGTACACCGCATAAATACCCAAACATTTGGCTGTTTCGTCTTTAAATAACTGAATCAGACTGCCTTGCTTTAAGTCTTCATAAACCAATACACGCGGCACATAGATGATTCCCTGCCCTAACAGCGCCACATTTCTCAATACAGAAGAATTGTTAGTACAGAGGTTACCGTCGACGGTGATTTGATATACCTCGTCTCCATCTTTAAACGCCCACTCATGCGCTCCGGTTTCTTGGTAGGAATAGACTAAACAATTGTGTTTAGCCAAGGCTTGAGGTTGTTTAGGTATGCCATGTTTAGCTAGGTATTGGGGTGACGCGCAAATGATCCAATTTGCATCCACCAGCTTTCTTGCAATCAGACTAGAATCTGGCAACACACCCGTTCTAATTGCCAAATCAAAACGTTCATTCACGATATCGACGAAACGATTATCTAGATCCATATCGATATTGATGTCTGGGTATTTCTGATTAAATTCATTAATCACTTGAGGAAGAATTAATTCACCAGAGATAGTAGGCACCGAAATTTTAATGTTTCCAGATAAGTTTTTACCTAAACCCACAATGGATTCTTCCGCCGTTGCCACCGCTTGATAAACCGCTTTTGCATGAGTAAAAAACGCTCGTCCTGCTTCAGTCAACGTTAGCGTTCGCGTTGTTCGGTAGAGAAGCTGTACACCAAGCTCTTGTTCAAGCTTGGCAATCCGTTTACTGACGACCGATTTGGTCAGTGACATATGTCTCGCGGCAGCACTGAATGAACCTTGCTCGATCAAGTGATAAAAAATGATGTAATCGTCGGTATTTCTCATGCGTCTTCGTCAAATCCTTTGGAAGCCCGTATTGTAAACTGAAATTGGCTGAGGTGCGAAACATCGGGTCACACTTAATATCAGAAACTCGTGACAGAGATGGGGTTGCTAAGCTCACAGGTAATGAAAAAGAGATGGTGTGAATTTATCAGTCTTCAGATACAAAAAAACCAGCTTTCGCTGGTTTTAAGTTGATGCACTTGGCATCGAGATACCGCCATGGCCATATCTGAATAATTTGGAGCGACACACGAGGTTCGAACTCGTGACCTCAACCTTGGCAAGGTTGCGCTCTACCAACTGAGCTAGTGTCGCATTTATTCTCGAAAGCCATTCGCTCTCAAAAGAATAATGGAGGCGCCTCCCGGAGTCGAACCGAGGTCCACGGATTTGCAATCCGCTGCATAGCCACTCTGCCAAGGCGCCTTTTTATTACGCTTCAGGGCTCTACCCCGTTGCGTTGGTGGCTACTTTACGGATTGAGAGAAGATAGTCAAACAAAAACATTTCATTTTCTGTTCGTTTGATTTCTTTTAAGTCAATTCGACCAAAGTTCGATCTTATTGGCTTAAAACGAAGCAATATAAATCTCGCTTTCAGTTCGTTTTGTCCCATGAAACATTAAGGCGTTTAATAGTTGCTGACCCTTTTTAGCAATCTTCCCACAACATTAGGGTGATAAGACCAAGTGTGATCAAACATCGACATTAATGCAGGATTTCCGTATTTCGATAAGCTAATCGCGTGAAAACGGTTTTTCTTCGCTTTGAGCGCATCCACTTTGGCCAGTAACTCGTCTTGTTGTTTTGGCGCGATAAAGTCGGAAATGACTACCATGTCTGCGTTTTTATATTTATCACCGCTCATCAAGTCGATAGATTTAATCAAAGTTGGCTCTAAGTCTGTACCACCATGGAAGCTATAAGTTAGAAAGTCCGCCGCCTCGCGCAGACCATCTTGTTTGGTTAGTTCGTAGGTAATGTGTTCCGTAGAAAAAATAATGACATAGCAATCACGTTGCTCCGCTAGTGCGATTTGCATCAGAGCATAAGCCATGGCTTTGGCGCATTGCTCAGGAAAGCCACTCATGGAACCGGACGCGTCCACACAAACAATGAAGGGGCCTTTTTCGATATCTACCGCTTTATGGTCAGGTCGGTGAGCTTTAACTTTACGTAACGTGCGCGATTTGCCTTGTGTACGATAGTTCATGAGCCGTTTATCAACTAAGTGTTTATAGAACACAACTTCAAGTTCAGGATACGCCAAAAACATCGTTTCGTTGGGAAGTAGCTTATTTAGATCATCGCTTTCGTGAATACCGACAATATCATCCGTCGCCTCATCACTTTTCTCTTCGACCAATTGAAGTTCTTCAGTGGGCGCACGATTTAGTTCAGGATCATTTACTTGCCCCGCCATACGACCGAGTTGCTCCGCAATTTCTTGCAAGCCTTGGTGCTTCTTCAGAAACTCAGCATGGCGTTTCATCACCGTTAAGTCTGTTTTACTCAACTTGGCAGATGCCATATCCCACAGGCGCCCTACACTTTCAGCGTCACCCGACTCCGTGACTTTATCCATATTACGCATGGTTTCCATACGTTGATACAGGTCATTCAGCACCTTTTCTTTATTGGCTTCAAGCTCGCTTACTTGCGCTTGTTTTATAGCATCGGTGAGGCTTTTGTACCATTGATCACAAAAGTAATGAGGGAACATAGGGTTATTCATCCCTTTGTTCTTTTCCATCATTCGGCGAGCTTGCATGTAAAACGCAGAGTGCCATTCCAGCTTTTTAATCACATCTTCGATGTTTTCAAAAAACGCCTCTTCATCCCAATGAATAACCTCTTGATATAAAGACAGCTCTTGTTGGAAACGCTCTGTCTCACATACCTTGGTGATCCGTTTTTTGACGCTGCCTCGCCACTTTAACAAGTGACCTTTGACCGAAGATTTAACACCTCGGTTTTCTGCCATCATCATGACTTGTGAACGAGCCATCAAATCATTAACTGCGCTATCGATGATGCCGGAGTCGGCCACCATCAGCGCGAGGTTAAGTCCGTCTGCACCTAGCATGTCGTCTCCTTATGAGAAAAACTGATTTAAGTTTTTAAAGCGTTGGATAACTTTTTCACTTTCTGCTTGGATTGATTCAAGTCTCTGACTGACCTGTTGTAGACTCGACTCCATAAGGCGGGGTAGTTCAGGATCAACAAAGCTATGCGGAAGCGCATCATGAAAGTTCGCTTTCACCTTGCGCATATGGTGTTCTGCCTCACTAAGCTGATTTACGGCTTTTTCGCTCTGCGTTAACCACTTTTGGTAAAGCTCTACATCCAAGCCTTCTTGAGTCACTAGGCTAACCAAAATGCCTCGGTTCGCGATATCACGGATAACTAGGTTATTCGCCGCGTCAACATCAAATCGTAAACGGCACATGTTGGTGTTTTGATTGACGTAACCATACACATCACCGCTTCCCTCTTTAATGACTCGATCTAACTCATCTTTGGGTACATAAACCCAGCGGCTATCACCTTTTTCTGATTCTGAAACCGACATGTTGCTTTGCAAGACAACCAATTTAACTAAGTTAACGGCTGCGCCAACTTTGTACATCTTGGCTTTAGAGGTATCAAAGCGCATGGTTTCTTTACGCAAAATACCCGTGGCCGCTTCAGACGTTAACGTCATGCGGTAGGCATCTTCTAGTTCATGTTGGACATCAACCAAAGACTCACGGCAGTACTCGATTTCCTGCTCCGCGTCTTGTTGATCAAATGCATGTTTTAAGGCGAACTCTTGAACCACTTCACGTACCACATCTCGCGATTCAGGACTGTTCCATAAACAATCTTGCAGCAGTAAAAGGTCAAGCGGATTTATTTCATCGCGACCATTAAAAAACGCGCTCGCTTTTAACAACTTCACGGCTTTCTTCCAGCGGCGGTCAGAGACATACATATCGGTATTGGCCACATCACCAAACTGAGCTTCAACTTTGCTTTCTAACATCGTTTTAAGCTGGAAAAGCTTTTCGAATGCATTGTCGGTTAACGTCAATTTGTCGAGCTGTTGTTGCCATTGATGATATTCTTCATCAGTTATCGCTAGGCCTTCTGGTACTTGTGCCTCTTGCGATGTGCCCACAGTCAACATCGACTTAAAGTTTTGTTTATTCTGAATTCGATTCACAAACACACGCACCAACATGCGGTCGTAGAGCGCATCCAATCCACTATCTTCATCGGGTAATTCATTGGAAGCCGATACCAACAAGCGCATTGGCACACGCTCGATATCGCTGCCATTTTTGAATGTTTTCTCATTAACCACTGTCAGCAATGTATTAAGAATTGCAGGGCCCGCCTTCCAGATTTCATCCAAAAATACGACTTGTGCAGTTGGCAAATACCCTTTAGTTAAGCGAACATAACGGCCGTTGTCTTTTAGCTCTTGGATACTCAGTGGCCCAAACACCTCTTCAGGGGTTGAGAAGCGCGTCATCAGGTATTCGAAGTAACTGCTGTTATCGAACGCTTGGATGAGTCGTTTGGCAATTAAGCTTTTTGCAATACCAGGGGGACCTAAAAGAAAAACACTTTCACCAGCAAGTGCAGCAAGAAGGCAGAGCTTGATCGTATGTTCACGCTCATAAACGCCATCCGTTAACGCTTTCGCCAATTTATTGATGCGTTCTGAGAGAAGCGCTTTTTCGGCATTTGAGGTAAATAAGGTTTGTGTCATACGTTCTCCGGCTGCTGAAGTGGTATTGCGTTAACATTTTTATACACTTGTTATAACTTTGTTACAAATGTATTTTGTCGAATTCCCCTTATAGCAGATGCTTTTCCCCTTCTTGACGAAGCAATCAAAGTTTCCATTTATGAGACATTGCTCACTTAAAGTGCAAACGCTTTCGTCGTGTTGCAGTATTTTTTGCTTTTGTTTCCCACCATTTGTGGTTAATGTCGAAAAACGTCAAAAATGCGGTAACAGCTAGGGTTTATAACTGCATGAGCAAGATAATTCATAAATGGAAGCAAATTTCTCTGATTGAAGAAGACGTTGTGCTTCCTACAGGACAGGCAATTACGCACACCACAATCCATCATCCGGGTGCTGCGGTGATTCTCCCTATTACAGCGGAGGGTCACATTGTCCTTGTCCACCAATTTCGGCCTTCACTTAATAAATGGCTATTGGAACTTCCTGCTGGTACCAGAGAAGGCAACGAAGAGCCACTCTGCTGCGCCAAAAGAGAGTTAGAGGAAGAAACTGGGTTTAGTGCAGAGAAATTCACGTCTCTCGGCCAAGTCACCCCTCTTGCCGGATTTTGTGATGAGATACAGTATCTATTTGTTGCCGAAAAGCTCAACAAAACAAACCGTTACGAGTGCGATGAAGACGAAGTGATTGAGGTCGTCACCTTGTCAATCAAGCAACTCGAAGAAAAGATAGTCGATGGCACGATCACCGATGCCAAAACGATCGCTTGCTTAAGCAAAGCGCGCCTTTGCGGATATATTTAGGACTTTGACCAAGGAGACATTCATGGATTTTCGATCAGATACCGTTACACAGCCCACCCAAGCCATGCGAGAAGCCATGTTTAAGGCCCCCGTTGGGGATGATGTTTATGGTGATGACCCTACGGTCAATGAGCTTGAAAAATTTGCTGCGCAGCTTGCTGGTTTCGAAGCAGCTTTGTTTACCACTTCAGGCACTCAAGCCAATCTGCTCGGTTTAATGGCGCATTGCGAGCGGGGAGATGAATATCTATGTGGGCAACAAGCACATAACTACAAATACGAAGCTGGTGGCGCGGCGGTTTTGGGATCAATTCAACCTCAACCAGTCGAAAATAACCCAGATGGCACGCTACCATTTGATAAACTGGCTGCTGCGATTAAACCAGATGATTGTCACTTTGCTCGCACTAAGCTTCTCAGCTTAGAAAACACAATTAATGGTAAAGTACTACCTCTGTCTTACTTAGCAGAAGCACGTGACTTCGTGAATAAACATAACTTGCAGATGCATCTAGATGGCGCTCGCGTTTTTAACGCAGCCGTTGCACTTGATGTTCCGGTAAAAGAGATCGGTCAGTACTTTGATTCAATGACGATCTGTCTGTCGAAAGGTCTGGCTGCCCCTGTTGGCTCGCTACTACTTGGTAGCAAAGACTACATCGCAAAAGCACGTCGCTTAAGAAAGATGGTCGGCGGTGGTATGCGTCAAGCGGGTATTCTTGCCGCAGCAGGCAAACTTGCCCTTACCGAACAAGTGGAACAGCTAAAACAAGACCACATCAACGCAAAAACCTTAGCGGAAGGTTTAGCAGAACTGCCTGGTTTTTCAGTCAACCCTGAATTTGTTCAAACGAACATCGTGTTCGCGAAGCTTGATCCTCAAGTGGACATAGTAAGTATCGCTGCGAAACTAAAGGAACAAAACATCACGATAACCCCTGGAAATCCAATTCGTTTTGTAACTCATAAAGATATTTCAGCGAAAGACATCGACACTTTCTTATCAAGTATAAAATCTCTACTTTAATTTGATTTTGATCATTGAGCTTCCCCTAAGGGGAAGCTTTATTGTATCGCCATGATTTTTAGCGAATAGATAACCTCCATGCTCAGGTTTGTACTTCTAATCTCTTTTATTTTCTCTTCCGCTATCCATGCCGAGCCGTTTGGTGATGCTGATAAAGGTAAAATCAAATCACCTAGCTGTGTCTATTGTCACGGTGTTAAAGGCATCGCAACGAACAACACCTATCCAAGCCTTGCTGGTCAAAATTCTCAGTACCTTTACAATGCAATGAAATCTTATCAAGCCGGTGAGCGTAAAGGGCCGCTTGCAGAAATGATGGCAGCACAGTTAAAAATGTTAAATGATGAAGACCTTCGTGATGTCGCTGCTTTTTATGCAGAACAGACAGAAATCAAGTAATTAGATCACCTGTAGATGACTATGAAAGCTCGTGAATCATCCAAACTCAACGCATATTGAAACATTAACCCAACATTTGACCACAAAACAATCAAATTAACTTCACTTCAAATATTTGATGAATTTATAGTTCAACATAAGCATTAATATTGACTTTTTATTCTATTTTATCGATATTTCATGCTTTATTGAATTTGACGTGAAGTAAGTTATGTCTCACACACATGCGCAACCAGCAGACTCGGTTGCTACCCCTAAGTCGTGGCAGATGCCAGATACCCTCATTTTGATCTTCATTGTTGGTATTCTTGCTGCGATTCTTACCTACTTAATTCCTGCTGGTCATTTTGATAGCCAACAGGTGACCTACATGGTCGACGGTGCAGAAAAAACTCGCACAGTTATCGATCCTTCTTCTTTCTCTTATGCAACCGACGAAAACGGTGAATTGGTTTACAACAAGGTTGGCCTGTTTGCTTCTGGTGGTGGCATTGGTCTGATGAACTTCCCTTTCGAAGGGCTAGTTTCTGGCTCTAAATGGGGCAGCGCAATCGGCGTGATTATGTTCATGTTGGTTATCGGCGGTGCTTTCGGCGTTGTAATGCGCACAGGCACAATCGATAACGGTATCCTGCGCCTTATCGATAAGACCAAAGGTAACGAAGCGCTATTCATTCCAGTGCTATTTTTGCTGTTCTCGCTAGGCGGTGCGGTATTTGGTATGGGTGAAGAAGCCGTAGCGTTTGCGATTATTATCGCGCCGCTTATGGTTCGCCTTGGTTATGATGGTATCACTACGGTAATGGTTACCTATGTTGCGACTCAAATTGGCTTTGCTACTTCTTGGATGAACCCTTTCTCCGTCGCTATTGCGCAAGGCATTGCGGGTGTACCTGTTTTATCCGGCATGACAGTGCGCATGGGGTTATGGGCTGGCTTTACGTTAATCGGTATCGCTTTCACAATGATCTACGCCGCTCGTGTGAAGTCAAATCCTAAACTTTCTTACAGCCACCGCACAGACCAGTATTTCCGTCAGCAAGAGCTTGGCAATCAAGATTCTCGTTGGAACCTAGGTGACACACTCGTTATCCTTACGGTTATTGCGACCACGGTGTGGGTCGTTTGGGGCGTAGTCGCTAACGCATGGTACATCCCAGAAATCGCTTCTCAATTTTTCACTATGGGCTTTGTTGTCGCGATCATCGGTACGATTTTCCGCCTGAACGGTATGACGCTAAACTGCGCAGCTGATGCATTTAAAGAAGGTGCAGCTATTATGCTTGCACCTGCCCTATTAGTGGGTTGTGCAAAAGGTGTATTGTTGATCCTTGGTGGTGGTACAACTGATGAAGCGAGTGTACTGAATTCAATTCTAAACAGTGCTGGCGGCGTGATTAGCGGGCTTCCTGACGTGGCTGCGGCATGGTTAATGTATGTATTCCAATCTATCTTCAACTTCTTCGTCACTTCGGGCTCTGGACAAGCGGCACTAACGATGCCTCTACTGGCCCCTCTGGCAGACATTGCAGGCGTTACACGCCAAGTGGCAGTTTTGTCATTCCAACTTGGCGATGGCTTTACTAACGTTATCGTCCCTACTTCGGCATCTCTGATGGCAACGCTTGGTGTCTGCCGTATCGACTGGGGTGACTGGGCAAAATTCTGCTGGCGATTTATTCTATTACTCTTTACCCTATCAAGTATCGTCGTTATCGCAGCTCATATTATGGGTTTTGCGTAAAACGAAACCAATTGGTAATTAAGGCGAGACATGTTCTCGCCTTATTAATATTCATCGTATGACGACGCTAAGGTTTTAGATTAGCTTATGGTTTTGGAGTGGTAACTTTAATGGCAACACAATTTCTCGATGACATGATTCAGGGTCATCAAGTGATTCAATCTCTCAATGTAGCAGACCTAAATTCGGGCGAGCATAAGTTTTGGTTTCGCATCGCAACGAATGCTCTCTCTCAGTGGCAACACCTACCTGTGCTAGTGTTCAAAGGTGAAAAACCTGGCAAGAAGATCATGATTACCGCAGGGGTTCATGGTGATGAGTACAATGGTGTGTTAGCAGCGCAGAAAACTGCTCGAGAGCTCATCGGCACTGAAGTCGCTGGTACTGTCACTATTGTTCCAACCATTAACATGCCAGGTATGCTAAACCACAGCCGCGATTTCTATTCCGCAGACCCTGACGCGTCTCCTGCAAACTTAAACCGCTTTTTTCCTGGTGACCAAAACGGCAATGAGGCCCAACGTTATTTATATGCATTGTGGAATGATTTGCTCAAGCCAAATGCTGATTTAGCCATTGACCTTCACACTCAAACCAGTGGTGCGGCCTATCCACTTTACGTGTTTGCAGATTACCGAATCGAGCAATCATTAGAAATGGCTCGCCTCATTAATCCTGATGCGATTTTAAATGATCCTGGAGATGCTGGCGTCCTTGAAACGGTTTGGAATAACCATGGTGTCCCAAGCATTACTGTTGAAGTAGGTATGGGGCGATACACCGAGCAAGAACTCATCAGTCGAACTGTAACAGGCATTTTTAATGTGCTGAAAAAGCATAACATTGTTGAAGGTGATATGGGCCCTATTAGGTCATGCTTGGAAGGAAACGAAATCGTCAGTGTGAAAGCGACACACGGCGGCTTTGTACTGCCTCATGTCAGTTTGATGAATTTTGTCGAGCAAGGCCAACTTCTTGCGATTCAATACGACAGCTTTGGCGCTGAGATTAAACGCTACACCGCCCCAACAAGCGGCACAGTACTTAGCCACAATGTTGAATCTATTCGAGCACCAGGCTCCCTGATCGTTCGTTTGATTAAGTAAACCATAACCGTTTGTTGATAGATCAACCTTTCGACGCTCACTCAAATTTATATAAGCCCCATCACGAGTAATCACAAATGATGGGGCTATATCCATTTTGACCACATTAAGTTACGCGGTAACAAATTACTGTTAAGCGAAATGACAAACTGAGCTCTTAATTAGGAAGCTTCCCCTCTGTCCGCTTTTTCAGCCACGCTGATGAACTTAAAGCTGTCTTTGTTTCTCTTGTTCAACAAAAATGAGCTCGTCTATAGCGAAACCTTTCTCTTTAGCTACGTACTTAAAGCGCTCCACTACTTTCTCATCAACGTTAGGCGTTCTAGACAATAGCCACAAATAGTCGTGGTTGTAACCGGAAACAAACGCATAGTTATAGTTTTCACCTAGCTCAAAAACAATGTAAGAAGAGTATATTGGCCCAAAAAAGGAAACCTTTAAGTGTCCAACCGTTTTATCTTCAACAAAATAAGCTTTGCCTTCAGCTTCTGACCACTGTCGCTCTTCTTCGGAATATCCACGGTTTATCACCTTAACCCCACCATCCTCGCGAACCTGATACTCAGCGGTAACGTTGGATAAGCCTCGCTCAAATGAATGGTCTAGGCGTGCAATTTCGTACCACTTACCTAGATATGGCTCTAAATCGAAATTATTGACGGGTTCCACCCCATCCGGCTTCGAGGTACAACCAAATAAAGTTGCAAGTGACAAAAGTAAAAATATTTTTATCGATTTCATACAACACCTAAATTTTAATTAGTGATTGATTTTACTCTAGAAGATAACAAATCGATCACTAAGCCGCACCATCGCCCTAATAGGTACACATCACAATTCTTCATCATCAATAGCGCGCTGAACACCGAAACCTCGTCATCTCAGCAAATCGATAACAAGATTGCTCTATTTTTGACTTACAAGCTGACCATGCTTGTACATTTTGTCAGCATTTAACCCTATGCATATAGAAACTTTGCACAACATAGACATTCGTAGGCATATCACCCTCCTATAATACGTTGCGTTATAGACAGAGGTTATTGTTATGAAATTAAAAACAGTGTCAGTTTGTGCACTTTTGGTGTTACTTGCAGGTTGTCAGCAGGAAAAGCCGAGCGCAACGACACAATTAACGACCTCGGCAGATGTATGTAATGCACAAGGAAACATGCCAGGTGGGTGGAATGAGTTTAACGCGACCCCTGATGCACAAAAGGCAATGGCCTTTGTTTTAAAGAAAATGGACACAATAGCGTCGTTTAAACAAATACTGAATGTTCACGCGCAAATCGTTAGCGGCGTCAACTATGCTATTGAGTTTGAATTGGATGATGGCTCTGTTTGGAACACGATTGTTTATCGCAACCTCGATGGCGAATATGCGATTACCCAATCGCCAAAAGAAGGCCACTTTTGCGAACAGTAGCGACTTAGTCAGAAAGCCCCAACATTAGGGGCTTTTTGATCTAACAGTAGTCACTGAATTAGACAGCGAAGCGACATTGAGATTTAATCGACACCGTTGAACCAAGTCTTGATGGTTCTACATCAATCCTCTGCGCCATTTGTTCTTTCAACTCAGAAACGTGAGAAATAACACCGATCATGCGCCCAGTCTGTTGCAGGTCCACTAGCGTTTGAATAGCAAGATCTAAAGACTCTGGGTCTAAACTACCGAAGCCCTCATCAATAAATAAAGTGTCTAAACGAATACCGCCACTATAGGATTGCACAACATCCGACAAACCAAGTGCCAGAGCAAGCGCTGCCATAAATGATTCACCGCCGGAAAGTGTCGCAACATCACGCGTTTTTCCTGTGTAGCCATCTTCAACCATTAAATCTAAGCCGCGACCCGCAGCACCTTTGAAGCCCTCTGTTTTTCGAGCAAGAATATAGCGCCCTTTACTCATAAGGCTTAAACGTTGGGAGGCCTGAATCAGCACATCATCCAACAGTACACCAAGAACAAAGCGATGTAGGCTAACCCTGCTGCCTGTTTTACCACTAGCAACGTCGTACAACGTACCAAAGACTTTGTATTCTTCTTCTAACTTACTATTTTTCTCATGCAACACGGCAATATCTTTACGAACCTTTTCAAGACGTTCAAATATTGAGCGTGTGGTATCAAGTTGATTCCTTACTTCAATATATTGCACCTGCAGAGTGGTTAACCTGTCATTAAACAACTCTAAATTAGGCCTTTCAAGATCTTTCAATGCATGATTTAAATCATGTAGTGTTTGCTCAAGCTTGGTTTGTGCCTGTTTGAAGCTGTCTATTTCTTGCTGCCAGGCTTGAAGTTCATCATCTCCCACTCGACTACTTAGATAATGGCTTTCATCCTCAAATTTACTCGCCTGTAGTGCCTCATTCCACGCTAATTCTGCTTGGCTAAGTTTTTGCTCTGACTCAGATAACCACTGCTTGTTCGTCGCTAAGTGACTTTCCGCATTTGATTTCTCCAATATCGCTTGCTGCAAAGCGGTTTGCGCCTTTTCTAAGCCTGTGTTCAAACTCAGAATTTGCTCTTTTGTCAGCAAAATTTCACGTTCAAGCAAGTCAGCGGAACTGTATTTTGGGTCAATAGAAGCTTGTAATTGAGCCAATTGTTCTTGGTTCGCTTTAACGGTTGATTCATTTGCCGCCATTTTATTCTGCAGCTCATGAATTTTATTTTCACCCACGACGCAGCGTTGATTAAGCTGTTCAACGTTCTTTTCTAGCTTTTCAATATCAATAGCTTGTAGACGTAGGAGTTGAGCATTGATCGCTTGCAAATCATTTTGAACCGTCGAGATCTCAGATGTAGCATACTCACCCAACTCCTCTTTCAACTGGTTACACTGATTCTGATACTGACTAATGACAACGTTATGTTGTTCTAGCTGATTGCTTAGTTGGTTCAACAAGGTTTGAGCTTCTCGCTCTTTAGCTCTAGCCGCCTGAACTTGCTCTTTTGTAACGGCTTCTTCAACAAACGTTGCGGGGTTAGGATGCGTTTCGCTACCACACACCGGGCATGCTTCACCTGCTTTTAGTCGCTGCGCTAATACTGCCGCTTGAGCGTTGTGCCACTTAAGCTCTATCGTATCAGCGGCTTGTTGACGCTGCATATAGCGCTGACTGGCTTCGTGTAGTGACTGCTGCTTGCCTACAGTTAGCGCATTGAGTTTAGAGAGCTCTAAAGTAAGATCATGCAGCTTTTGTAGATCCTGTAACAGCCGTTGTTTTTGTTTTATTTCCGCATCGATGCTGCCAATAAGCGCAACATCAACTCGTGCTTTCTCTAGCTCCTTCTGTCCCTGCTGGGCCTGTAACGTTAACTTATCTTTTAGTTCTATGTACTGTTTTAACGTTGCTTCAAATTGTTGTTTTTGTTGATAACCCGCCGTTATTTTACTTTCCAAATTGTCTTTCTCGACCAACTTGTTTTTCATACTTTCAAGCTGATACTGCAGTTGCGTTAACTGCGGGACCTTTGCCGCTGCCTCTTTTGCACTTTGCTGCAAGTTTTCTTGTTCTCTCGCAACGACATTAGCTTTTTCGAGACTCTCTTCCAAAGCTACGATTTTTTGCCTAAGCTCTTGCGTTTGAGCTTTTGCATTTTGTAATGAGATGTAGGGCAACTCTATCTTATTGGCATTTTTAGCGTTTTCTAATTGCTGTTGACGAGCTTTTATCGAATCTGCGTGTTCTAGATGCAGCTTGAGTGCGCTTTCTGCTTGCTCTCGTTTCGAAAACTCTCCATTCAAGGTTTCCGCTTTTTGCAATTCAGATTTAGCAGTATTGAGCTTATCTAACGCTGCTTGCTCATTCTTTTTATCAGACTCTAATTGCTTAGTTACTTGTTCCAGTTGTTGTAATAGTTCTTGTTCAGAACTCGCTTCTGCAACTTGTAAAGCACCTCGAATTTGATTATCAAATTCGCCTTTCGCTTTACTAATTGCACTCGCTTTATCTTTGAGCGCGTACTCAATTTTTTTATATATGTCAGTTTGAAAGAGCTGGCCAAAAATTTCTTCACGCTCTTTAGAGCTAGCAAGCAACAGTTCTCGGAATTTTCCTTGAGGCAACACCATAACTTGACGAAATTGAGTTTCATTCAAGCCAATAATATTGCTAACTTCAGTTTTAACCTGAGTCGTCTTGCTGGTGATAAGCGTTTCAGTCTCACCGAGTTCATAAAGAGCCGCAGTGTGCTTTTTAATCGTCATCCCTTCACCACGGGCCTTGGGCGCTTCCTGCTCAGGGGATCGAACAACTCGGTATTGTTTGCCGTGTAACGAAAATTCGAGAACTACTTCGGTTGGTAAGTCTTGCGCGGATAAGTCACACCGCATCTGAATACCTTGTCGCTCATTACCTGTGGTTTCACCATAAAGGGCGAAGCAAATGGCATCTAAGATCGACGTTTTACCGGAACCTGTAGGACCATTAATCAAAAATAGAGGGTTACTGCCAAGCTTCTCAAAATGAATGATTTCAGTTTTTGCAAACGGACCAAAGGCTTGCATGGTTAGTTTAATTGGTTTCATCTTTGGTCCCTATTGCTGTGATAATTGCTTAATAATGTCAGTAACAGCTTGCTCTTGCTCTTTAGACAACTGGCTATCTTGCGCCTCAATAAAAAAATCTCGGAACATATCAATTTCGCTTCGCGCCAACTTTGCTTGCGCCATTTCCTGCTCTACCCCAATTAACATGCCAGGTTTCTCAAGGTGTAAAACGTTTGGATACACTGAACGAAGTTTTTCCATTGGGTTTAAAATCGCATGTTTATCCATCAAACGAACTAACAAATAATCTTCATTCTTGGGGTCTGTTTTCCCTTGCTCAATAACTTTATCCAGCTCGCCCTCTACAATACGCATTTCATGAGGAGCCGTAAGATCAATATGCTTTGCAGAAACGAATCCTTTCTTGTCCAGTTCAACTAACGTGAAACCTTTTCTCTGGTTCTGTTCACCAAAGCTATACTTCATGAGAGAGCCAGAGTAACGGATATGCTCTGCGCCTTTCTTTTGAGGCTGATGCAAATGACCAAGTGCGACGTAGTCAAAATCTAAGAAGTGTTCATGACTCACGCGATCAGAACCACCAATAGATAATGGTCGTTCAGAGTCTGACTCGATAGCCCCATCAACAAAACAGTGACTCACGAGCACGCGCTTTTGCTTAGAGATAAAGCGCTCTTTAATTTGCTCAACAAGCAATTGATGAGCCTCATCATGAGTGGATACCGAGGCTTTGTAGGCAAACCTGACCTGTTCAGGGTCGTTATAAGGCATACCATAAAACGCGACCTCGTCCGCAGAGTCCGTTTTTATGATTATGGGAGTGAGCATATCTTCAAAGTTGCTAACAATATGGAGACCTGCATTTTTCATTTGCTCTGAGCCGAAACCTAGCCTTTCTGCACCATCATGGTTGCCAGATATAAATATCATTGGTGTTTCTAACTCGGTACAAATGCGTTTCACGACTCGATCTAACAGTTCTATTGCAACCGTTGGTGGCACCGAACGGTCATAGATATCTCCCGCCACTACAACTGCATCGACGGGGTTGCGTTCAATATAGTTAATCAGTTGTTCGAGTACTGCTTGTTGATCTTCGAGTAGTGATACGTTGTGGAATTGTCGACCAAGATGCCAATCTGAGGTGTGGATAAACTTCATTCGAATTCACTTTCCGCCAATTCTATGAGTAGGCTTGCTTCTGTCAGAGTCCATGTACCGTTTATAAAAAGGAATGCGTCACGGGTGGGATCTCGAACAAGCCAAAACTCAAGTTATTTTATATCGGTAAGGATATCTTGAGTCGAACAGCTTTTCATGTGGTTTGTGTTCTATGGCTGGCTATTTAATCAGAAAGCGAGAAGAACACTGTAAAAACGCGGTGAGCAAAGCTATTTTGAAAAGCAAGCTGCGCCTAGTCATTGTCCAAACATCATTAAAGGGCCAGTTTCGAGTTAATCCCCCATAACATTTGCATCACTAAAACCTCAGCTACTAGAAGGAAAAGCAATAGCCAGACCTATTCGCTACGCCAATTGTATATTACTCCTACCGCATAGCCATCTGGCTCGATGTCGGCTTGCAAAACGTGAAAGTCTGGGCAGGGGCTGCTTCTTTGAAGCTCATCAATCACTAACGCTTTTAAAACTCCGCCACATGCACCCAATCCGCCAAGTTTTATATCAACAAATTGATACTGAGTTTGATCGGTCACCCACGGAGACAAGAATTGCATTGAGTTTAACCATTGCGGCTCTTCCTCATTAACGGATAAATACAATTGACTGAGTGGATGTTCACAACTTACTCCTAATTGCTTAAACACCTTGTCCACGGCGATGCGTTGTTGTTTGGCATCTAAATCAATTCGAACAACATCAGGCACAAGACCTGAATGTCGAAAAAAACACTTGGTTAAAATGATAGAGCTTTGAGGTTTGACATGCCCTTCTACATCGCTCGTAACCTCTATAGCCAGTATCCAAGTCGCTTGCGTTTCATTAACTTCACGATTTATCCGATTTAGTGCCATCAAAAATGCAGCTTGGCCATAAGGATAAAAGTAAATTTCAGTATTGACAGTTTGGCCAACGAAAATAGAAAGCTCGCTTATCAATGCTTTAAGCAAGCTTTTGTCTACCGAAGATGGTAAAAGAACACAGAGATTCCCTTTGATATCAACTTGCTCAAGACTCTCGCGCTCAGAGCGCACGAGGCTTAATATATGCTCATCTATTGATTGAGCAAAGTCAGGGGGTCGGATTTCCTCGGACAATCTAAAAGAATCATCAGCTATCTCGCGAACGGTGTGTGAACGGCCATTAAAGGATAGAAGATGCGTTTGAAATGCGAGTGGCATCTAGCCTCCGATTAAAACCGTAGGCATACCAGATAGAATTTTGCCACCATGAGACGTTGAATCGCCGACTCTTGCGGCTGGTTTACCGTTGATTGTTACGCTAGAAGAACCTGCTGAGATACTATCCGGAGGACCGATACAAATAAGCTTGTCGCCTTGTCTTGCCGCAGGTATCCCGCCAATCGTTACGTTTGGTGAACCAACAACGACGGGACCACCGACATGCGGTATCTTTCCTGTTTTTTTAGGGCAAAGATGAAAGCTGCCCAAAATTGCGGCTGGTTTACCCACTTTAAATCACCTTAGTTCAATGAAATTTGCCCAGCTTTAAGAGCAATAGCTGAGCCGTTAATGGATATTTTATTACCTTTGATATTGATTTCTCCAGAGCTAGACATCTGAATAGAAGCACCACCTACTTTGATCTCGACGCTCTTTCCTGCATTAAAAGACAGTACTTCACCCGTTTCATTCGAAAAGTTTTTACCTACTTTCAAGCTCGCGTTCTGACCAACCTCTTGATTAACATCATTGGTCACTTTTTCGGTTTTACTGTTTTCAACGGCGATATCAACACAGTCTTCAACTAGCATTTGGAACAGTTTTTCAGCATGAAGATAAATGTGCTCTTCACCAGGCTTATCATCGAAGCGCAACTCATTAAAATTGGATGTACCTTTTTGTACAGAGCGTGATTTATAACCACTCTGAGAACTTTGCTCTGGTAAAGCGTAAGGAGGGAGTTGACTACCGTTATATAGTGACCCCGTAACGATTGGTTGATCAGGGTCTCCGTTGACAAACTCGACGATGACCTCTTGTCCGACTCTAGGGTGAAACACCGACCCCCATCCGTTACCTGCGATATTTTGCGCAACACGAATCCAACATGAACTATTTACATCGTATTTACCAACACGGTCCCAGTGAAACTGAACTTTGATACGGCCATGTTTGTCTATGTAAATTTCACCATCTTTGTTCCCCGTAACTATTGCAGTTTGCAAACCTTTCATCTGAGGTTTCGGATAGTTAACTGAAGGACGAAGGATTGTCTTTGAGTCAACACAACTAAACGAGACTTTGACACCTTGCGCACCGGTGCCACCTTGACCAGTCTGGTTATAAACAGCAGCAGACAAAAAAACAGAAGACAGTACATATTCTTTGCCAACTCGAGATTTATCTTCATGTTTTTTAAACTTGAAGCACTTGCCTACGCTGAATGTTCTGCACGTAGCCTCGCCACGACACAAATATGCATTTTGCTGTAGTGCTTCTATTGCATGCGTGTTTCTCAGTGCGTATTGATCATTGCTCTCCATTTCACCCATGTATTCAAAATACTCGCTTTCAGGCACTGTAAAAAAATCACTTTCACCCTTTGCAGTATTTTTAGGATTCGAAGAAGGCTTGAGCATGTTATAGCCTGACTTTTGACTCGCTTTAGTAGTCAGAATTTGCGTTTCATGCCAAGAAGAAATGTGGCTAGATTTCGCCGTACCTGTATCAAAATCGACTAAAAACTCAGTACCCGGCTTATAAAAACTGATGTCATCAAAAATATTGAGCGTATGGGCAGACTTAGTATGTGTAAAACAAAATGATAGCCCCTCTTCCGATAACAGACGTCGAACAAATTCAAGATCTGATTCTTCATATTGTACTTTGTACGTGTATTTAGGATAGGACTTGGTTAGCTCAAAACTAAAGGCAACACTATGCTCCGATAGTACTTCAGAGATAATTTCCTTTATATCTTTATGCTGAAATATTCTGCAATTTTTTCGATATTCAGCGAAACGTAATTTAGGCTCTATTAATAATTCTATGTTTTTATAATTTTCGCCTTTATGTGTATTAGAAACCCTTTTCCCTTCTAATCTTGCAGCAGAAACGTAACCATGCATATAACGAGGATTTGAAGAAACATCCTCATTATTTTCAAGGGTAATGGTAACTTCCTTACCAATAATTTCGTTTAACTCACTTCGTTGATCATTAAAGTAAGCTTTAGCACGCAATGAAAAAAGTTCTGAGATCTCTTCTTTATACTCAAACGAGTTTAGTATGATGGCATCTTTACCGAATGGGGAAGAAATTCGGATGAAATTGTTATCTTGAGTTGCTCTTTTCATTAAATACTTCTTTCAAAAAAATGCGGAGGAATACTCCCCCGCATGAAAATTACATTTGTTGACCTTTAACACCGCTGTAGCCGTATACCAATGGAGCAGAAGTGTTGTTCTTATCGTCAGTAGGAGTCACTGTCATCATCATTTCTGTGTAAGAAATTGTGATAGTTTCAACTGGACGATCGTCTTGGATAGAAACTGAGTAGTTAGAAATCATCGCATCAGTCAGTTCGATCTTCATGATCTCTTCAACCTTCTCACCCTGCTTAGTAATATGGAAAACCGCTGGTTTACCTTTACCAATCGTCGCTTCTTTAAATAAGTCAGGAGAAGAACGGTCTTGAAGTTTAGTGATAGTCAAATCATATAGACGAGTAGCGCTCGCTTCACGGTCCATCGCTGTACCAGTGTATGATGAGATCTCACGACCTACACTCCAATCTACAGATAGTAGTGTAATCAAATCTTTGTATTGCTCGGCTGTTGCCTCACCCTTAATATCTGCGTATTTAAGATACGTATTAGACTGCATGCTAATCTCCTATAGCATTATTAATTGACATATATCGTAGTAATTTAATTATCTGACGTTTGGTGATAATTAGTGATTAATGTATCAAAAACTTCATTTTAAATACGCCCTGTTATATCTTTAAATAAGATTTAATTTAAGCGTTTTTTATAAAAAATAATAGTTAATATGAACCAACTCCCAATTATTATTGAGAGTGTAAAGGATGTTAAACTATTGAGACATCAAGTCCACTAGTTGTACCTTTAACAATAATTTCATCAAACGTCTTATCATTAAGAATTGCATGCAATATTTCATGAGAAATCTTCGGAAGCAATGTATTTTCTATGGTTGTTTGTACCACACGCGCACCACTGCCAGACTCATTGCTATTGTCTACAATATCATTAATTAGTTCCTCATCAAAAAACAGGTCAGCGTTATAGTGCTTACGAATACGAGTCGTAATTTTATCCAACTTTAATTTTGTTATTTCTATCAATACTTTTCTTGATAGAGGCAAATAAGGTAATACGTTCACACGCCCTAAAAATGCAGGTTTAAAGTCGACCAACAAATCATCGCGTAAAGCATCTTTTAGTGCTGACGGCTCAGGAGATAAATCAGGATCAGAATACAAAGACATCGTCGTTTCGGTCCCTGTGTTCGCGGTCATAATAATAATAGTGTTTTTAAAGTCTATATCTCGACCTTCACCGTCTTTAATTGAGCCTTTATCAAACACCTGATAAAAAATATCTTGAACACCAGGGTGCGCTTTTTCCATTTCATCGAGGAGAATTACACTATAAGGTTTACGTCTAACAGCTTCAGTCAGTACACCTCCTTCTCCATAACCGACATAACCAGGAGGAGAACCTAATAGCAATGAGACTTTATGCTCTTCCTTAAATTCCGACATATTGATAGTCGTGACATTTTCTTCACTACCATAGACTTTCTCTGCAATCGCCAAAGCCGATTCGGTTTTACCCACTCCGCTTGGTCCGGTTAGGAGAAATACACCATTTGGTCGTGTCTCATCCGTGAGCTGCGCACTCGCGGTTTTTATCACTTCAGACATGAGCTCTAAAGCGTGATCCTGCCCGACAACTCGCTTACACAAACTTTCTTTCAAACCCAATACTGCTTGGATTTCATCATCCTGAAGTTTACCTAGCGGTATACCGGTCCAATCCGAAATAACTTCTGCGATTAGCGCTTCATTTACATGCGAAAAAACTAAGGGCTGTGAGTTAGCGGAAAGGTTATTTTCAAGCTCTTGTAACTTGTCTCTAGCAGTTTCAGAACCCTCCTGGATTATTTGGGTTCTAAGTGACTTAGCTTCATTTACCCATTCTTTTTCTTTTTCCCAAAGTACTTCTAATTCAATAATGTCATTAGATAGCGCATCAATCTCTTTTCGGACACCTTGCAGCTGCACATCAAGAGATGCTCCTAGCCGACTCTCTTGGCTAAGATGCTCATACTCAGCTTGCTTTGCTTTAAGTTTGTTTCTTTTCGCATCTAGGCCTCCCGGTGTAGATGACTGACTTAACGCAACTCGAGAACAGGCCGTATCCAAAACAGAAACCGCTTTATCTGGCAGTTGACGACCATTAATGTATCGAGCTGACAGTTGGACCGCTGCATTGAGAGCTTGGTTAGTGATATGAACATCGTGGTGTTGTGCCATTACATCAAGTAAGCCTCGTAACATTTCGATCGCGAGTTCAGGGGCAGGCTCATCAACCTTTACGACTTGAAAACGCCTAGTTAAAGCTGCATCTTTTTCAAAATACTTTTTATACTCTGCCCACGTTGTTGCTGCGATCGTTCTGAGTTCACCTCTCGCTAATGCTGGCTTCAGAATATTCGCCGCATCACCTTGGCCCGCTTGCCCACCACCGCCAATTAGGCCATGAGCTTCATCAATGAACAATATAATAGGCTGTGGAGCGTCGTTTACTTCCTTAACAAGGTTCTTAAGCCTGTTTTCAAACTCACCTTTCATGCCTGCGCCGGCTTGCAGTAACGCCAAATCCAGAGACTTAATTGCCACATTTTGCAGAGCGGGAGGTACATCGCCATCAATGATCTTTTGCGCCAAACCTTCAACAACGGCTGTTTTTCCAACACCAGCTTCTCCCGTAAGAATCGGGTTGTTTTGTCGGCGTCTTAATAAAATATCGAGCATTAGGCGAATTTCATTATCTCTACCAATCACCGGATCTATTTTACCTTCCCTAGCTTGCTCAGTAAGGTCTGTTGTAAATTGATTCAAGGCGGAATTCGCGTTTGACTGCGCTAAGTCATTCGATCTTGATTGAGGCGCATTACTTTCTTTAAAGTTCAATAAGCGAGATGGTTCTATCTTGTTTAGTTCAGGACTAATCGAACCAGCCATGTTGACTAACGTATCATCAGACAAGTAGGCAAATAAAAGATGGATGCACCCCAACTGTTCTTGATTGAATTCAATGGTTGCAGACAACAAGGCATTTTGCATAACAGTCACCGTATGAGCTGATAGCCCAGGCACCGACTGGCATCCTGTTTTGTATTTTTCTAATGCCTTTTGAATATCGGTTTCAACCTTGATTTTATCGACATCAAATTCGTCAAAAACTTCAGAGTAAATATCGTCAGGATGGCGGATAATCATCATTAACCAGTGAGACATTTCAATACTGTGATGAGTTCGGGAGCTTGCCATCGCAGCTGCCTGTTCAAGTGTTTCCTTAGCCTGAGGAGACAATCTTTCGACCAACGCTGAAAGTGAGAGTGAAGCCATTACATTTCCTTTAAATAGTAATTGTTATAGTTCGATCTTTTGTACGTTCGTGTTTTTTAAGCACAGAACCAATACCTAACTGCCCCTGCTGTTTCGATAAACAAGCTTGTGGTAGCAAACTATGTTTGGTGGTGAGCTGCCACTTCAGTTGTTTATGTTTTCCAATCAACTCATAAGCAGCGTTCTTAATGATTGCTATATTGGGTTGGTTAGGAAGCAATTTACTAACTAGCTGTTTATCTTTTGGCAGAAATTCTATTGTTGTCCCCGCGTTGATGTTCCATGCTTTCGAACCCAAAGACGCTCCTAAACCAAGTTGAGCAAACTGCCCTTCAGGCATAGTTCGGGATGCAAGGCGTGTTTGCTCTTCTTTCGTAAGGTGTAACCATTGTCCTTGAAATTCATGAACTTTTACTTGGCATCCAGATAAACATTCAAGAATACTTTTCAGTCCACCTTTACTTCTCACTGGTGAAGCAAACACACCACCATAGTGCCGGGACAGTGAACTCCCTTTCCCAGTTAATGCCGATTTACAGCTTTCTAACGGCGAACGCGCGCCCTGCGCATGCGCACGAGACTGAACAGTCAGCTGACTCAGTTGCCAACATCGATAATAAAGAGATAATAAGCGATGATTGAAAATATCGTAGAAGTCCACCATAGCCGTATCGCCTTCTTTTTGGCGATGTAAAGCTAATTCACTATAGTGCTGGGGAAGCACACCTTGCTCACCCGTTAGGCCTATTAAATTGGTCTCAATCTCTAACTTGCTGTCATCTATATTTTTCAGTTCACAAAGCTGAGCATTTTCAAAACCTAATGATGGATTAACCTTTAAGTTTAGCTTTTCATGCTTCGGTAACGCATCTGTTCCTATTTGCGCCTCTGCTTGCAGAACTTCGTGTTCAATAAGATGAATCGCTTCAAACAATGGATGTTGCTTTAATTCTCGATAAAATTGTTCCGCGCTCATAGCAACACCTTATCGCCAGTTAATGCGGGCCATAGGTGGAAAGACTTTCCCGTGGACTTAATTCTTATTTCTAACTGCGTAAAAATGTTAATTTCAGCATATTGCGAGAAGTAAACAGATAAAACACTACCTAAGAGAAAGATCTGCTCTTTAGGTAAAATTTGATCAGAAACCGTCAAAATAATTTTTATACCGTGCGCAAATCCAACTTTGCCTTTCTGACTAATTCTTCCTGTAGTAGGCTCAAACTCTAACTTAGTTAAAGCATCGATTACCGCTTTCGTTTCTGCTGTCCCAGAAAATGCATAGAGATTAAGGGTCTGCTTCAAAGTTGCTAAACCATCTTCCTCGGTAAAATGGTTTAAAGTTAAAAGCTTAGTTAACTGCCATCGTGTGCTTTCATCCATTTCTGGCCGAATAGTTTCTGATAAAGAAACTAAACAACGAACAGATTCGAAATTGTCATTTACCTCCGGTAAAGATACTTGCGGCAGCCCACCTCCAAATGGAAGTTTCTGCGCTAAGTTGCGGTTACAGCACTCAGCTTCCACGTACATTAACCAGTTTTCCCGGCTATCCGGGCTGAACAATTGATGTTTTTTATCAACAAAAGAAATGTAAGTTTCTCTACCTGGCTCATCATACCCACCAGCCCAGTTCTTATCCTCACGTCTCATCAACCAATAAATCTCACTAGTGTTTGTATAATGCGTGTGCTCACCAGCGTGATAACATGGCAAATTGTGGTACGTTTTGTTCCAGTTTCTCAACGTTACGTCAGAAATTGAGACAACCTCATTACTTTCAGATTCTTGGTATTGCGGAGACAAGTGGTAATCGTATTCAGTTGGTAGAATACGCTTAGGCTCCATAATACTTTTAAATAAGTTGATTACAGGCACACAACCTACCATTAAGCTTTCTTCGTCCACTTGCTTTGGAAGCCAGTCATCGTTGGTATCAAAGTAAAAATACAGTTCGACTTGCTCTCCAAGATCTAGCTCAGATAATCCAAGTTCGGTGATATCAAAGAACATAAACTTCTCAGGAAAGTGCAAATACTCAACAAGTAATCTTGCTCCTGAAAAGCTTCTTTTACTGTATGGCACAACTTTCTCATCTTCTGAAAATCCTACTTCAGAAAGATGTCTTTTGGTTAAAGGACGAACTTCTTTGCCATCCACAACAACAGATAAACCAATTAGGTTTTGAAACAGCATTTGGTAGAGCTTAAAAGTCAATTGAGATTGACCGTTTAAATAGAAGCGCAGCCGTTCTATCCCCATTTCACCAAGAGGAGTCTCTTCATCTTGAGCCGTGAGCTGTACTTTCAAAACTGAATGAGCATTGCTTTCCCATCGTGAGCCAACTGGCTTGAAAGGCGCATTTTTAAAAACGCCAGAGGTCACATCAACAGGATACATTCTGACCGGATAACAAGTTCTAAACTCGCATTCATGATATCCAGTAGCACCGATAACAACTCGCTCGCCTTCTTCTACATCAAAATAAGAGGAAGTGGAGTTAGAACAGCTCATTTTAATGACTGACATTGACGGGATTGGGGCGTGAAAATCCGGATATAACTGTCCCATCAAAGACTCTGTAAACTGAGGGTAACTATTGTCTAAGCTTTGTCTAATCCTTGCTGTTAGAAATGCGCAGCCTTCTAACAATCTTTCTACGTGTGGATCGTCAACCTGTTCCTCACTAATACGAAGTCTCGCGGCAATCTTGGGATACTGCTCACCAAACTCTTGCCCTTTGTGACGCAAATAAGCTAACTCGCGATTATAGTACTTGAGAAACTCTTCACTCATTTTGCTCTACTCAGTTTCATACCTAAATTTACCGGCTCTACTTCAGAATTGAATCGCACTTCATGAATACTGTTATCAATTAAGCAAGTGGCATTTATCTGTAACCTCAATACCCTATCAATAGCGTTTTTCTCGTCCGAAATCTGGACATGAGGGTTCCTTAACCTCGGCTCAAACTCTTTAATTGCATCATGAACGATGTCGCAAAGCTGATTCTGCCCTTCTTGGCTGCTATAGGGCATTGAGGAAAAATCTGGCAGCCCATAGTTCAATATTGAATAACGAACCTCTAGAAGATCATCAGGAATATTTTTCCATCCAATACGACTATTCAGCATCGACTCTAGATCTCTAAGTAAGCTGCTCAACATCTGTTGCTGGCTTGCAGGGAAGTCTTTCTCATCTCGAGTGAGAGGATCACTATCTATCAATTTGTCGAGCAGAGAAACGGTTAACGACATGATATTTCTACGCTATTTGTTTCTGTTCTAATAATGTAGTCAAATCACAGATTGGAAGCGCTGAGTCACCGACTAACCAACATTTTTGACCCAAGCCAACAAAAGATTCTTGCTCACCAATCTGCTTCCAATCCGTTTCTCGGCCTAACTTTTGTGCATCGGTCTCTGAGTCGACATACGTCAAAGGCATATGGCCTTCGCCTTCACCAAGTCCATCGATATCAAACTCGACAGGTCGCCAAATACTTTCTAACAAAGAAGTAGGTGCTTTAACTTCTAGCGTATGGATGCTCGATATGGGTACAAGAAAATAGTTACCTGCTGTAGAAAACAGTTCAATGTAACCACCTAAACGATCATCAATATCTCTAGCATCTTCGTAGTTTGTGCCGTTTACGTTAAACCCTTTAATAGTACGACGCTCTTCAATGCGATGCGATAGACGTGACGCTTCTTCGTACTCTTGATTTCCGAGAGCAAGATTAAATCGAACAAGCTCTTTAGTTAATTCCTCATCACCTAATACTTTGGCACTAGCCGCACCATTGATAAAATCCTTTCTAGCTTGAGCTGCTTTCACTAAATGTCGTAGCTGACTTGCACCAGGCAGATACTCAGGAAACAATTTAATCGATTGCATGAGCTGAGCGTCCGCACGCTCGAAGTCCCCATCAATGCAAAGAAGCTCAATGAAGGAACTTCTCAAGCTCGCATCTTTAGGGGTTGCTTTAATTTCATCAATTAATTGCTCTAGAGCGTGTTGCAATAGGCCTTGGGACAAAGCATTTTTCCATTGAGTCATTGTTATTTCCTTACACCATGTGCTCTGGTGATAATTCGGTAATTAATTTAATGCTAGATACCATTTGATCGAGTTGAAAATGCGGTCGCAAATGGATAACTGAGTAATAATGTCCAGGAGTTTCTCTTTTCTCTCGAACTGTAATTTTCGCTTCATTTAGGGGGTATTTAGCTCGAAGCTCATCAGACGCTTCATCTGATGCGGTAGTGTACTGATGTAACCAGCGTTGAAAGTCACGCTCTAGGCTTTCTGCGTCTTGATACCCACCAATTTTGTCACGCCCCATAACCTTGAGATAATGTGCGACTCGCGATACACACAATGTGTATTGCAACATCGATGTCAGTTTTGCATTCGTTGAAATATGCTTTTCTGCGTATTGTTTGGGCTTGTAGAGAGATACATTCGAGGTCATCCCTACCATATCAGTCTCAGGTATTGGAGAAATAGAAATAAAACCGCACTCAGACAATTCTTGCTCTTTTCTCTCAGTGATTTTCAAGTTTAACGGACATCTTTCACGATCATTCTTGCCATTAACACGCATCGTGCTCCTTGTAGGAGCGGCGATAATACCCTGACTGTAATCGCCTTGTTTAATCCCTCGCATATGCGTGAACCAACCATGTTCCTGAAATGCTCTAATTGATACAGCAGCAAAACAGTACGCACTACTCCCCCATAGCAAATCTCGGTTGGAGTCGTAGATGTGTTCTTGAAAATTGAATTTATCATTCCGCGAGCCATCACTTTTGTATGGCTGACGGAACAAGACGTTAGGTGCAGTCAAACCAATAAATTTAGCGTCATCGTTATCTCTCAAACTACGCCACTTTGCATAATCTTCCTGTTCAAATTGGGCTGCTATATCTCTTATCGCAGAGAGTTGAGCGAAACTATCAACACCAAACATCTCTGGCGATGCAGACATGATAAATGGGCTGAATGCTGCAGCTGCAGACTGAGAGATCTTACTCAACACAGACAGATCTCTATCAAAATAATTTTTACTAGGATCACAGCGAAGCTGATAATCTCCAACCACCACACCAAAGGGTTCTCCCCCTGCCATGCCATATTCATTTTGATAGAGCAACTTAAATAGTGCTGATTGGTCAAACTCGATGGCTTTTAAAGCATCTTTACTGATTTCATTCCATGTCGCCGTTAAAACCTTAACTTTTACAGAGTCCGATGAACGAGAATCAACCTGTTCACATAAATACCTAACTCCAACCCACCCCCTTTCGAGCTGTTGAAACTCAGGATGATGTAATATTTCATTTAGTTGAGATTCTAATAGCTCATCAATGCGGTTAATTGTGTTCATCACACTATGACGAAAGCTGTCCAAATCTCTTGAACGTGTACCTTCTAGCCAAATTCGCGCTGACGCTACAAGATCAGAAGATTCATTGAATCGAGTCAACCACGGGCTATCAAGTTCAGCATAGCCTCCGGTACTGAACTCATGTTTTAGCTTGCTAGGGTCGCGAAAGTTAAGTGACACTGCTAATTCCATCTAGAACATAAAGATTGGTCATGGCTGGCCTTTCGACCAGCCAATTCATTTCTTATCCACCTGACTGAGGGATTTTTGCCACAAGTCGCAAAGATGTGGTCAGTTCTTCCATTTGTAACCAAGGCTTCAGCCATGCTACGGCATTGTAAGAACCAGGTGCGCCAGGAATTTCCTTAACCTGAACACGAGCGTCTGCTAGAGGGTATTTCGCTCTGATCTCTTGACCACCGCCTTCAGAAGCATTGACGTAACCTAGGATCCAGCGGTTCAGCCAAGACTCAACGTCTTCTGCTTCCATAAAGCTACCAATTTTATCTCGAGCCATTACTTTCAAATAATGCGCAAAACGAGATGTTGCCATCATATAAGGTAGGCGGGCAGAAATGGCCGCATTGGCCGTTGCTTCAGGGGATTCATGGTTCGCTGGTTTTTGACAGGTTTGCGCACCAAAGAATACTGCATAGTTGGTGTTTTTGTAGTGACAAAGCGGTAAGAAACCAAGCTTACCAAGCTCCGCCTCACGTCTGTCGGTAATACCAATCTCTGTTGGGCACTTCATATCAGGGTCGCCATCATCACTCATGAAGAAATGCGTTGGCAAGTTATCCACTCGACCGCCGCCTTCTGCACCACGGATGGCAGTACAAAATCCATATTTTGAAAATGCGTCGGTTAACTTAACACCAAGAACATACGAAGAGTTCATCCAACAGTAGTCGTTATGTTCAGCGTTAACAGCAATACCTGAAACAGGATCTACTTCGAACTCTTCAAACCCAAACTCTTCGACTGGAGCGGTAGCTTGTCCGTATGGCAAACGAGCAAGGACTTTTGGCATCGTCAGACTAACGAAGCGCGAATCGGCACTCTCGCGGAACGAACGCCATTGGGCGTATTCTAGTGATTCAAATACCTTATCTAGGTCGCGTGGTTTTGACAGCTCAGTCCACTCATCAAAGCCGAATAGTGCTGGTGAAGCCGCGGACAAGAATGGAGAGAAGCCAGAAGCCGCTACATTTGACATTAGGCGTAACGACTCAATATCTTCTGGGTGGTTGGTAAACTCATAGTCTCCAATCAATGCACCATACGGTTCACCACCAGCACTACCAAACTCAGACTCGTAAACCTTTTTAAAGATCTGGCTTTGATCAAACTCAACAGCTTTGCTCAAGTCTTTATGTAGTTCTTTCTTGGTCATACTCATCATGCGAACTTTCAGAGTAGAACTGGTCTCTGAATTCATCACTAGATAATTTAAGCCGCGCCAAGAACCTTCGAGTTTCTGTAATTCTGGGTGATGCATTACTTCAGACAACTGTTCAGAAATCTGCCTATCGAGCAAATTAATCGCTTCACGAAAAGTTACTGTTAGGTTTTTGTTCCAAGTAACTGTCCCTTTCATTGCTTCTTCAGCGAGCGTTTTAATCAGCTCCTCAGCACGAGAAGCTTCGGTCTGCTTAGTCGCACCAATAGCTTGATCTAAGAATGAAGTTGTCTGTTCATTAACAGTTGGATCTAACTGTTTTTCAGCTTCAGTCGTCATTATTCCGCTCCTTCAGTACTGTCTGACTTCGCTTTCTTGCCAAGATCTAACTCGCCTGCAAGTCTTGCCAGATTGTCTGTATTGTTCAAAACATCCTCTAGGATATTTTCAAGCTCTTCTGAGCGGTCAACTTTTGTCATCAAATCACGCAGTTTATTACGCGTTTCCATCAATTGGCGTAGTGGATCAACTTGATTTACGATCGCAGCAGGCTCAAAGTCTTGCATTGATTTAAAGTTTAAATCGACCTCAAACTGTGAATCGTCATTCGCAAGCTTATTCGCAACTTTAAACTTCACCGATGGATTCATTTTTTTGAGTACATCGTCAAAGTTATCTCGATCGATCTGAATAAAACGGCGGTCTTTTAATGGCTTCAACGCTTCTGTGTTTTGACCAGCGAAGTCACCCATTACACCTACAACAAAAGGCAGTTCTTTCTTAAGAGTTGTACCTTCAGTTTCAACATCATAGGTAATGTGGACACGAGGCTTCCGTACTCGTGATAGTTTCGAGTGGATACTCGTCATACCATTCTCCCTTTATTAATTTTCATTTTGTTCTGCTATGCCAACCAAACGGAAGTAGCTTTTCTTTGCATCCCCGTCGGAGATAAGTTCCGCCAGTAACTCCGGCAGAGGCATCCCACACCAACGAATGATCTGTTCGATGGAGTAAGAAACTGGTGAGTGAGGTTCACTCTCTCGGAAGAAATCAGCTACTTGCTGCAATTGTCTAATTGCCTGCTCTCGTGATTTCATGTTTGTCGCTAATAATGCATCACAACTTTGTGCACTTAACGGTTGTTCAGAAGAAGATTCATCAAGATCCTCTAGCTCTTCAATCACTGCTTGTGGTTGATTAAAACGATCTCCAAGAAGGTGCTTTAATGCCGAGTGTATTGATTCAAGTCTTTTTGATATATAAGAGCTAGGAGTCACATCACCGACCGCTTCATCTAATCGCTGACTGAATTCATTAAATGATTCCGTAGCGAACTCCAAATCCGTGATTAATTCTTGATAAAACGTATCAGAAGTCGACTTAACCGTAGTTATAATTTCAGATAGCTCAACAGCCCCAAGCTCGACTCGATTTCGGCGCTTATCTTCGTCTAAGCGCTCAAGCTCTATAGCTTGCTGATATTCCCAATAGGCATAAGCTTGCTCCACGCCTAAGTCAGTCAATGGTATACAAGCAATTGGAAAAATAAGTGTTCCTTCACTATCGATACCATTGAGGCCAATAATCGCCGATATTCTTGTCTCAATACCATCTTCATCAGGCATTGGGTACAGATCATCCCAAAAGTTCTCAATTAAACTGGTTGCGAGTTTGTAGCCAACGCCCATACCACGAAAACCATACAATCGAGTTAGGGCTTCTATAAGCCAGGCAACAAATTCCAAATCTTTAGACTGATTCGTGAGTATTTCTGGGACATCTTCAATAAATACTCGCCATAAATTACTGTGGGTATAGATACTTTCTTCTTCTATAAGAGCATTACGTTCAGCGTTGCGGGCGGCCATACGCTGATCTTTCAACCGATAGTAAGCAGACTGTGGTGATACATCCTCTCTAGGATCAATACCTGTAGGATTTTCTTGAGATATAGGAGCCAACGCTTGTTCATACCAATCAAACATTTCATTACTCATAAGCTCTCCCTCTTAGAAAGACAGGTATCGTCGCGTCTTCTCTAGTTACTGTTTCGCACTCCGTTTGCGCTTGGCGAACTTTGATCAAAGCACAAGTTACGTTATCACTTGCGCCCCGAACCAAAGCCGAATGCATGAGCGCTAATCCAGCTTGGTTGACTGAGTCTGCATACAATGTCCGATGAATTTCATCACTCGTAAGTTCCTTAGAGAGTCCATCGCTACAGAGTAGAAACTGATCGCCGTCAGCCAACTGCCCTGAAACTTGATCAATAGTGACACTTTCGTCGACCCCAACAGCTCTGGTAATAACATTTGCAAGAGGGTGCGATTCGGCATCTTCAAATGCCAATAAGCCCTGATCCACTAAGTCCATGACTTGACTATGATCACGTGTTTTTTGGACAAAATTACCACTTCTAAGCTGGTAAATTCGGCTATCACCCACCCAAAGACAGTGGTAATACCCATCCTGAATAAACAACAAAACAAGTGTTGTTCCCATCGTTTTACCGTCTAAGTGATTTTGTGCGTATTGGTAAATTTCTAAGTTCGCTTCTTGAACCACTCTTCGGATATCATCGATATTAGTATTGGAGACATCCTGCATGTGACGCGCGACTCTATCCACTAGCATCTGGCTTGCTATATCGCCAGCACTGTGTCCACCCATTCCATCGGCAACCACCCAAATATGCTGTTCTGTCATATCCAACAGAGCATCCTCGTTATAAGGGCGTACTTTTCCTGCGTGCGATTTAGCAAAGGTAAAATAGTTCCAATTCATTCTTCTATCCTACCAATTCCACTTTTTCCAGCCTCCATCAAGCATGGCTGAAAACTGACCAATTGAAGGAAATCCACTAGTAATGAACATGCATGGTTCAACCTTCGTTGAACCTTCAGTCCACCAAAAACATGGTTTACTCAATTTTTCTTTAATGAGGTAATTCAAAAGCGTGTTTTGATCAGTATTGCCGTGATCATGAAAAACTGTAGATATTTGGCTTTGATAAAGAAACTCTAGAGGCTTCACTTCACTTGTTACATTCGCAACGAGGTCATTTTTTTCTTGAGTACTCTTATGCCAAACATCAAAGACAAAGTCGTCCTCAAGTACTGAAAGAGCAAGAGCGGCACTGTCCTCGGTCCAAGCTCTGTCACCCCAATATTGCGCAGCTTCACCTTTTACGGCACGAGCTATAGTAAAGAAAAAGTATCTACCGCATGCATCAACACTAGGAATCATGCTACCAATGTAGGTTGAGTCTTCTAAATAGCTAATATCCAAAGCAAAGTGCCACACAGGAGCCGTTAAAAAGTGCTCATTCCAGCTTTCACCCAGTTGTTCCCTGCTGACTGCAATAACCGCCTGTTGCCAATCATGCCAACGCTCCGAGAAATCTTGTGATAAACCATCTTTCACAAAGTCCCCTTTTGCAGGCATTTTACCGATATAGCCCCAGCCTGATGTTATAAGGTTCGTGGACATCTGAACCTCTCCATTTCATTTGACCAAAACGGATTAATGGCACTAGAAGGAATAAGCTCTAGCTGCACCTTATTTCCCTTTAAATCAATCATAACTATATTGTCTTTACGCGATTCTGGCCTTGCTTTAAGTGATTGATCCAAAAGCTTGAATATGCCCCACTCACCTTCATAGGTATGCGCAATTTCGCGTTTAGATTCAGGTGGTGTGAACACAATTCGAGTCTGATCTTGACCGGCAGGCCAACTCAACGATTTAGCTCTTGCTGGTCCATGCTTATAAACCAAATCTTGTCCACCCAACTCTAAGACAAATCGAGTAATGTGCTGGTCTAGATAAACAGGCTTCATCCCAAACTCTACGCGTAATGAATTATCAGATTCAAAGAAAGACTGCCTGATACGTTGCGCTCTTTGAAAGACCATTAGTGTTTCTGGACGAACTCCAATTTCCTTTTCTAATCGCCAACGACTTTTCGAAGTATCCACAAACGGTTCGAGGTATTCTTGGAAGAATGCGTCAAGCGTACCTCCATAACCAAAGAATCGCTTAAAGTCTTTCAATCTAACTTCTCTGCTCGCGTTGGGCTCGAATGGATATCTGCCAGCAATAGTCCGCTGATAAGGGCGGACCACTTGTGTTACCCAAAGTTGATTTAGATGATCCTTCGAACCGCTCTCCGCAAACTTAACCGACTCTTGAGAAAGCTCACCTAGCCATTGATTAAATGGTCTCGGCAAAAGTTCTTTAGCACGAGCAAAGGAAGCTGCGACATCTTGTGTAACGGTTCCATCTAAAATACTTTTGTAGGCAATTTTCTGATTGTTACCAGAGCTTGATAAGTCACTTAAATACGAACGCAAGTTAACCATTGCTTGTTGAATATCATCAAAGTCTTGCTCACCAAGGCGTAAGATCTCTGAAAAATGCGATTCGACTTCTTTACCTGGCAGAGCAACATTGAAACCGTTTTCTTCAGGTAAATACATGTCTAGTCTATCTGCCGTATTTGAAAACTTAACTTTGGCAACTTTACCAGCAACTTCAGAAGCGGCTTTTTGATTTTCTGACAATGATACTTTTGATAGAGCAACCTCTTTTTGGATTGCTCTCAACAAAGATTCGATTGGTCTTTCAACTCCAGATAAAACCCTCGCTTGCTCTGTCGCAAGTTCTAGGCTCGGAGCCTGCTTCAATTGAATATCTTCGATCAACGTTTTCCATTCATTAACATAATCTTGATAGTATCGAGACTGAACGCCTTGGATGGCACTATCTTGATCAATTTCATGAGCCTTAAGATCGTCACCATAAACCCAGTTCTCTTCCATTAAGCTTTTTACTGTACGGTTGATCTGAATCTGAAAAATGCTATGAAAACCATTGTACGTGTAGAAACCCGAAATGCCTTGTGATAGCGGTTTTCCACTAGCTCGCTCGAACTGCTCAAGCCCTTTAGGTCCCAATACATCAGTCAAGCGAAATGAAGGTACATGACTCTTAGAAAATTGTATTTTCATTCGCTGATAAGCACGTTCAGGTAGAGACATTTGAGTCAACACTTCTCGAGCACTCGTCACGGCAGCAGTGTTGTAAGTAAAGCCTTGTCCATCGTTGCCTAATAAATATTGAGTGTGCTGTAGCAAACGTCTTCTTAAGTCTGCGTTTAGCTCACCCGGATATTGACGTTCGAAATAAAAGTTAAACCAAGCCAACACTTCATCTTGTTGATATTTGTCTGGATTGAATAACATCAAATACGTTTTTAACGTTTCGTACAAATACTCACGATGCTGTTGATTGCTCTCCATTTCTGACACCAAGCTATCAAGAAGCAGAGGGGCGTAATATTGGGTCAAAGCATCAGAATATGCATTGTTTGCCGCCTGAGACACTTTGTCTCCTTGATAGAGACCAAACCTCTTTACAGAGTCGGCATCACCGTAGTCGCTTTGCTTTCCGAGAGGAAGCGTCATCAACCTATCTAATGTTTCTACAGCTGAAACAATATCCGCTTCAAAATCTAAACTTTGAGCGCCAATCATTGCATCAATATGGCTCGCTTGTTCATTGGTATCGACAATTAACTGTGAGTTCCACTTATAACTCATAAACCAAAGCGCAGAAGCTCCTAGCAGTAGCGTTGTACATCCAATGTAAACACCTCGACGCATCCAACCTGACTGCTTTTGATAGTGACGATTAACTGTTCCTAACAGTTGCTCTTTGAAAATAACCTTGTCAAAAAGATTCTTTACGAAATAACTATGAGAACCAGTCTGACTCTTTGCTAGAGCTAAACGATTTAACCCAAGTCCATTGGTTGATTCATTCATCAGCTTATCGACTGGTAAGCCTTCTTGAACCGAACTCAACATAAACACACCACGAATCAAGGCAGGCTCTTCAAAACTGTTTTGTGCAAAAATTTCAGCTAAAAACTCGTCAAGATTAGCTTGTAGCACTCTTAATTGCTTTGGAAATTCAAAGATAAGCGCGCGTTTATCTAAATCGTCCTCTGTTTCAAGTATTCTAAGCATACGGGCATCAAGGCGCTCCAACATGCCATGAAATTCTTTGTTGAATAGAGAAATAACGCCTCTTTCATCATCCACTTCACGAGGGAACATGAAACCAAATAATTCCTCTCGCTCTTCCTTACTTAAATCGGCAAAAAACTCATTGAAACCGGCAACTAAATCCATTTTGGTGAGCAATACGTAAATCGGAAACTGCATGCCTAACTGGTTTTTCAGTTCTTGAAGTCTCGACTTAATTGCTCGAGCATGAAGACTTCGCTCGGTTCGAGTCTGAGACATCACGCTGGCTAAACTTATCGTAACAATCGCACCATTAATTGGTCTTTGAGTTCTATACTTTTTCAACAATCCTAAGAAACCATGCCACGCTTTAGAGTCGACCTTTTCTTGACTGTCTTGTGTCGTATACCGGCCAGCCGTATCTATAAGAACTGCTTTATTTGCAAACCACCAATCACAGTGGCGAGTGCCACCTACACCGGCAATAGAGTCAGAGCCAAGGCTGTCTCCTAATGGAAACTCTAACCCCGACTGCTTTAATACGGTTGTTTTCCCCGTTCCAGGAGGGCCAATCAACACATACCACGGTAAGTCATACAAGCTTCTCTTGCCTTTGTGTGTTTTCGTCACTACTTTGACAGCTTGCTCAATACGCTCGCGCATTAAGTCAATTTCACTTGCCGCTTCTTTATCTGATAGGCTATCAACCTCAAGCAACGTTTGAATACTTTCGTCTTCTTTCACCTTTTGCTTATGCTGCTTGGTAACGTTAAATATCGCCCAAAGCAACACCAACACTAGAATAGTGACTAGCCGTTGAAAGTCACTCTTTAGGGGCTCATATCCCGCTATCGCAATAAGTGGACCAACAACCCAAATGAAAATAGAACAAGCAGCGACACCTATAAGACCGAGAAACCATCTTTGAGTAAATATTCTGCCAATTTCTTTAATACGCATCTCTATCTACCTATTATTAATTCGCGACAAGAAGGTCGATTTCAATCCGGCGGTTAATAGCTCGGTTTTCATCACTACTGTTTTCAACTAATGGTCTTGCATCCCCCAATCCCTCGGGTATCACTCGCCCTTCTAATGCACTATTCGAGATCAGTTGTTCAGACATAGCAGTGGCTCGAGCTAATGATAGGTGCCAGTTCGAGGGATATTTACTCGTGAAAATAGGCCTATCGTCGGTGTGACCAGTAACAATGATCTTGCCTTGGGTCGACTCCAATGTTCTCGCAAGCTTAGAAATAACGGGTTGGATGTAAGCGACAACATCAGCACTACCTGATTCAAATAGATCTTGAGACTTTAACGAAATTCTTACCCTGTCTTGCAGCGGCTCAACATTGATTAGCCCCTTACCGATCTCAGTTGCTAGATACATTGAAATCTTTTCTGCAATTGGCGCTGATTTTGATCCTGACGTTGCATCTTGGTTAAGTTGTTGCGGTTGAATCAAATTGACTAATTGAGAAAAGGTGCGATTGGATGCCTTATTTAGCTCATAACTAAAATACATATATATGCAGACCAATAGTGCCGCCGTTACAGAACATACAACCCAAAGAGGAGCTCTATCAGAAGCCTTTGAGCCATTCAAAATGTGTTGGTCGATACTATTGCTTAGTTCCTGAGGGACTCCTCTCCCATAAGTCTTAAGAGTAGCAATAACCTGTCTTCTCAATTTCCGGTGCGATTCCAGTCCATTTTTTTCTAAACGGTATTGACCCAGAAACCCGAGAGATAAGCACACATACATTAGTTCAAGCAAATCTAAGTTCACATCTGGTTTCGCCATGCACTTATCAAGATGCTTAAAGAACGCTTCCCCACCTTGACTGCTAGCATAGAAGGAGCTAAGTAATGAATCGTGACTCCAGAATGAATTCCCACCCCAATTGGTGTTAAGGACAACTTCATCTAGTGAACAGCATAAACAATAACGAGCTGTATCAATGGTATCCAAATCAACGTCATGCTGACGTAATCGGTTCTCATAATCTCTAAGCTTTTGTGCCAATGTCTCTTTTAGAAACAACGGATCGGAATGAGTCGCTGTCGAGCGAATTTGACCGATAATAGATAACAGGCCATTCGCCTCTGCTAGTAGAGAGTTATTCCCATAAGCGACCACTGAATCATTGTTCACCAATTCAGGACTTTTTGAGATAACTACGGTATTATCCACAGACTTTTCTGATTGTGGTTTCGATGCGGGTGCTCTTCCACCCGGTGTTGGTTTTACTATCGTTTGTTCCATACAGAGCGCGCCTATTGATTAATACTCCAAAGCTCAAGTTCAGCATTCGGAAAATGCCCTGATAGGTGAAGCGCAATACCGCCACTATCTTTTAGCCTCATCCAAAATGGCCCTTTCTTGACAACTTCGAAATAAACATAGCCCGTTTGGTAAGGAATCTGTCTCGGGACGACACTCAACGGCACTACGTTTATACCGTTGATCTGATTATTAATTAGATCGCGAATCTGTTCTGCCGGGCCAAACTTGAGTTGCGCTGGGACCAGGCGTCTTATTTCATCTGTTGTGGTGTCTGCTTTAATTGCTAGCACAAATTGGCATGACTCAAGCAAGCGTTTATCTGGAAGCGGCGTCACTTGAATACCGTATTGGCGAGGCTCCAACGGAAGTTTGGTCGCAGTTTGGTCAAGGACAACACTGAGGTACTGACTGAGTATCTGATTCAACTCGCTATAGACACTTGATACATCTAAGTGATCATACGCAAGCAAACTTGGGACTCTTTTAGTTTTATTAGAAAAAGTGGCTAACTCACCAATGTAACCTTTAAGTGTCGTCGCTAATTCCAGTGGATGTAACCTATCTAACTCACTGAAATGCTTTAACTTCGCCTCATATCGGTTCAGCATTTGGAGCATGATGAAATCAACAGCAGATGCCGATGCAGATTTACCCTTAATCAAGCGCTGTGCAATAACGTCAGCACGCATCTTTGTCATCGCGATAACGTTACGTAGATAAGCTGACATAACTTTGTCGCTAAGGAGGTTGATAAGCGGAGGAACGTACTCATCGTCTAGTATAACTTCCCCTTCAGGAGTTACCTCTTTGATCCTTAAGATAGGTAACTCCACATAACCCGCTAATTTGTCATTACTCGCTTTCAACTCTAGGTTAAGGGCTGCAACTTGGATGGTTTCTTCATCTTGTCCTGTAAGGTTATCTATCACGTCGATATCTTGAAGTACATAACGAGAGACGATCGATTCGCTTACATCCGAAACGTTTTTACCTGTAACACTTGAAAGAGGGAGAGTTATTTTTACTAACGTATTTTCAGTGTTTTTATCAATAAGTAGAGGCGAAACTGAATCGTTGGATATTAACGTATTAACCAACGTCATATCTGGCAAAACAGCTTCAAGATGCTCAAGTTCAATAAGACCATCTTTTAGCGCGTGTTTTTTTACTCGACATTTCCAAACTCCCCAATTGTAAGCCCCACCTAACTGATGTAAGCCCTTGAATTCTTGAGAGGTTGCGCGTTCTTGTTGTTGGAAGTGCTGGGGACGTAAAAACATTCCTTCGCACCAAGCCGTCTTGGAGTATTGCGTCATTTATAATTAGCCAACTAAACGTTATTTAACGACCAAAGACAGATCTTCTAACAATACTTGATATGTGTTGTAACCGGTCTTATCCACTTTAATGACTTGTCGCCAATTTGAGTTTTCAATATCTCGAAACGCTACGACAATGCCTAAATATTCTGTCTTTGGAGACATACTTGCTTGATATGTTTCTTTCTGACCTGGAGTTAATGAAACTTCATATTTATTCACTAAATCAGGTCCTAAGACTTTTTCACTTTCTTCATAAATAGAAAAAAAGTCCTGGCTTTCGAAAATGGTATTTGACGTTAATTCAAATACATACACCACTACAGGAGAAGGCCTGCCGTTTGAATCAGGATTAATGTTATGACTTGCTGCTATTTCTAAATCTGAGTATGGATCAACAACTAGGTTCGCTGCTGAGCACCCAAATAAAGCTATTGAAATTAATAACAAAATATATTGGTAAAACTTTTTCATCACCCTAATTCCTAGCCTTTGTTTTTTAATGCTAATTCATAGTGCTTAGCGAAGTCTTCTAAATAGAACGGAGACTCTTTATTGATAATATCATCGGATAGCTTTTCATGAATATCCTCAAACCTCTTCCAACTTTGAGCATATTTCCTAGCTGGAATAACCTTATTAATAACCGTGTCTTTCGCTAAAGCATCTGAGTATATAGAAGTAGGTTCAACAAGTGACATAACACTCGAAACCGTACCTTCAACACCTTTCATTAAGGCTTGCTCATGACTTTCGATGTCATTAAATGCTTCTTTAATGGCTGCATTTGGCTTTAAGAAGCTAGCGGTTTGACGGTTATATAAGTTATGAATCGCATCTTCTAAGTTTGCAGAAAACTTTAAAGGGTTATTTTCTGACTTACGAAATGCGGTATGACTAAGTCGATTTGTTTGTTTAAACACTGCTCTGTTATGCAGTGTTTCCATTAAACCAACTAGCATCAAAGAAAATGACTCCCCCAGTTGTTCGAACCATTCCTCTCGGTTATCGCTGGGAATCATCATTGGATCTATACCCACCCCTCTAACAAAAGCCGCAAGTTCACCCCCATTGGTATCAAAGTTGGGAGTCGATAGGTGTTCTGATTGTCGGTTAACTTTCGGTAAAGTTTCAGATACGGTGCTCTGTTTTTCGGGCTTTGGGATATCAATAAAATCATCGACTAAACCAATATCTAGCTGAAAATCAGAAGGAACACTTTCGTTTAAGAGTTCACTAGCACTAAGGCCTAGGTCAACAAATTCTGCTTCCGATGGACTTGAGACTACTTCAGGGGGTGCGCTAGAAAGACTTTTACTTGTCTCAAGACTGACTACATCTGTATCTGTTTGAATAGAAACTGAAATTTGATAATCCCCTAAGCTAACCATATCGTCATCGCTTAGTGCTATTTCATTTCCTTGACCCACAGGAGTTACAGCATTATTTACAAAAGTACCATTAGTTGAGAGGTCTTTTATCAAGTATTTGTCACCAAACTTAATCAGTTCTCCGTGGGTTCCGGATACCACTCTTTCAGGATCTGGTAGTGTCCAATCACATTGTTCAGACCTACCAAATGTAACCTTGGCATGTTCATCACTTGATTCAAACACGAACTCACTCTCAATCTCTGGAGTAAATTTGTGAAAACTTGTTATGGTTAAAACCAACTTCATGTAAACCTCGCCAAAGACCTGCTAGATATTATTTTTAATTTTATTATTAACTACTTTCTTATTAACAGTAAGATTAATAAAAATCTTAATACTGCCATTGAAAATCATGCACGGAATAATGAATCATTTTTTTATCAAAGCAATCACGTATTGTTCAACAATTTTAATTATCCAACCAAGTTCAAATTTTTGACACTTAGACTTTCATCAATAAAAAAACGAATGTTAGTTTGGCCGAGAAATTCTAACATAATGACTTTTCATTGAGCAGAAAGGTATATATTCCCCCATCATTTATACGGAGTTCTTGTGATGGAAGACAGTAATAAAAACAATTCTATAAATAGCGAAGAAAGCGGAGATAAAACTAAAATTGTAAAGACTCAAAAACGAGACAATGCAATTAAATCAACCAAACTCACTAATAATGAAACCTCCGTTAAAAATAAAAATGAAACAAATACAAAACTGTCTCAAAAAGAAAACACTCCGTTAGTTAATAAGAAAAAAAACAATAAAGATGACTCATTAAATAATAACAAAGATGTTATTAACGAAAGCTTAATAGGAGCGACCGTTAAAAATCGGTATGAAATTGAGTCGGTTATTGGGCATGGTGGGCTTTGCGATGTTTACTTAGCTAAAGATAGGATTCTTGAATCTTCAGGTTCAGAAACACCCTACGTTGCGTTAAAAATATTACAGAAAGAGTTTGCTTCTCAACCAGAGACTGCACGCATGTTAATACGTGAAGCTCAACAAACTCAAAGGTTAAGCCACCCTAATATCATTAGGGTTTTTGATTTTGGTGTTGATGGCGAAATATACTTTTTAGTTATGGAGTATATTAACGGAGAAACATTAGAGAGTTTAATACAGCGTTCTAGGCCCCATGGGCTGAAGTTTAATGCAACTTTATCAATCCTAAATCAGGTACTCGATGCACTCTCATATGCTCACTCTCTTGGTGTAGTGCACGCCGACCTAAAGCCCGCTAATGTGATTTTAACGTCTGAGGGTAACGTTAAGTTGCTTGATTTTGGTGTATCTAAAACTCATCAATTAAAGCAGGATCAATATGCGGCTAAACGTAAATCCGAAAATGTTGAAACGCTTGGTTATACTCCCAACTATGCATCACTCAACCTGTTATCCGGTAAGGAACCGAACTTAAGCGACGATATGTTTGCTCTATTTTGTATTGCTTACGAGCTATTGAGTTGCAAACACCCTTACGCAAGAACTCCAGTTAATGAAGCTCTCAAAAAGAAGATCAAGGTCTCTAAACCAACTAACATGCCTGCATCTAAGTGGCCAATATTTTCAAGCGTATTTTCAACTGGCATCATTCCGAACGAGCTGACCCCTGAGCAGTTGAAACGCAAATTGAATATGCGCTATTGGCCTATCGCTAGCGGCGCGGCAGCGAGTATATTATTAGTTAGCGGCATTGTATTTGGTTATCAGCAGCAACAAGAAACCATCGCCAATTTGGAAACCGTTATTAGCAAGCAAAATGATCAAATTGCCGGACAAGAGTGGCAGCTTGATACGCTAGCAGAAAAAAGTTTGGCACTGATTGATAGTGAAAAAAGCTTACATCCAGTCGTTAAGGCTGGCTTATTACGCTTACACAAGACCTATATTCTCAGCGAGTTTGAATCTGAAATTGATCAGGTTTTGAATTCTGATGCCAACAACTACCCGAATTATGATGAAATTGAGTCCATACTTGATAAAGCAAAAACCTACTACCCTGACTCACATAAAATAGAAGTTCTTGCCTTAGATATTCAGTCAAGCAAGCACTCCACGTTACTTTCGATAGCAAGGCAAATCAACAGTCAACTTGAAAAGTCTCGGTACAGTAAAGAAGACGGCAGTAAATCCATCTATGAGCTCAAGGATGAGTTAAATCAGATTCATCAAGGTTATCCTTTCACGCCAAGTTCGTTATCTAGCGATGTTTTCGGTCAGCACCTCACTGAAGCACTCCAAAAGAAAGACGCAGCTGCACTTGTTGCTCTTATTAAGGTTGGGAACACCTTCTTTTCAAACGTAGAAGAGCATCAAGAGAACTTACAGATAAGTAATGCGATGAAAGATGCAGTGCTGGAAATGAAATTATATGAGACAGCGCTAGATTCCAACAGCCCTCTACCGTTTCCAGAAGATGCCGCTAGAATCCTGTTCCAAAAAGAGTTTGAAAACTTTTATTCTCGCCTAGAAAAGGCAAGGACGACAACTCATCTCGATAACTTGGTGAAGGATGTGGATCTGTTCTCGAAAAACTTTCCTATTGGTTTTCAGGATGTTAACGATTTAAGATTCAAAACTGCTGATAAATACTTACGCTTCTCCGATATATTACTTAATAAGCGAAGGACTTCAAGCGCAAGACGCGCTATGAAGAAAGCCAACGAGCTTATGAAGCAAATAGAACAGGACTCTAAGCAAAGCTAGTAATACAAAAGGGACGCGAGTCCCTTTTTTGCCGCAGATCACTTGCCAATATGCAACTAGATTGCTAATTTATACTTGTACTTAATGAGGAGAGTTAGCCTTGACTGAAGGAATAGTCAAAGTTGGCGAACGTCTGGCGTCCGTATGTAACGATAGCCTTAAACTAGGACTGCAAGACACTTACCGACTCGGCGTTTTACTTGGAAACGTCCCCTTTGCTACTTGTGTTAAAAACACGCGAGTTGAAGTTTTTTCACCCCTACATTTCGACCATTGCCGTTTGGATATAAGTCAAAATATCTTTAACAATGACTTTCTTTTTGTAAGTTTATCTCAAGCGACAAGCAAACTATTTCTGCTCAAATACTGGTTATGCCATTCATACCTTCGGCTAAGCCTTCATTATCCGAAACATTCCTCTACCGCAACGTTTAATAGGGGTATACATGATTAATTTTGATGTTCTCAATACATACATGGATAACGACGTAGATCTGATCGTCACTGTTTTTTCTACATACCTTGAAGATCACACGAATGATATAGAGCGTATAGATGAGCTATATACAAGCAGATGTTGGTCAGAACTCTATCTATTAGCGCATAGTTTAAAGGGCATTCTAGAGAGTTTCGGAGAAGACACCGCGGTCATTGCGTTTCAAAGAATAGAAGAAAAAACCAGAAACGATACAGCGCCAGATAGCTCAGATATAGCTATAGTTACTGAAGAGCTAGCTGCAATTAATCAACAAATCTTCGCTTACTTGAAGAATATGCAATAAAGAAATTCAAGGCTTAACTGGGGGAAATATGGCAATGAATAATAGCAATTTCAGGGAGTTGATTGAGTCTCTCAAAGACCTAACACCAACTCAAAAAAGGTACTTACTTAGCCGTACAAAGATGGCGCTAGATGATGAAAATAATATGTTAAACATCAGTGATATTCTAACACCAGAAGAGTTGGAGGCGTTACTATCACCAGCACCAACAACGAATACAAAATAACAATGATATACAACGCAACCGTCAGATTAACGCTAGGGACCAAGTGAAGCAAATCGACTTTGCTTGGTTGTTAGTTTCTCTCCCAATTCCTTTTCACTACAACAAACGTATTGTTTTCGAAACCTTTTTCCAATTTAAACAGGTCAGATAATTGAGCGACTAACATCAGTCCGCGACCAGAGGAGGACCAACTATCGTCATCCATTAAGTTAGGTGCCTCAATCTGTTTATTTTTATGTTGGATGAACGTCTTCTCATTGATCGGCGCTCCGCAATCAGAGACTCTCAGTTCCACGAAACCGGACACTTGGTCATCCCCAACCCTACACTCCACTTCAATTGGCAGGCCTTCTATTTCACTGTAAGAATGAATATAAGCGTTATTCATGAGCTCAACGACACAAAGCTCCAATGATTGAATTGCATTTAAGGGGATTTGATGACCCATCAAAAACCGAACAACGTCTTTGCTCGCACTTCGTGAGTGAGTAAGGGAGCTCCCGTAAGTTCGTTTAAATTCGCTCTTTGACATTCTTTTCCTTAAAATCGAGCCTCTCACCATGCCATTTTACCTGTAAAAGGCTGGCATCATCATCAAACTCATCTTCGTTGTGCCAAGATTGTACTTTTTTAAAGACGTCTCCCACTTGATCTTCAACTGGCAGCGTGCAAACAGCTTTTATACTCGATGCCAATCGTTGTAGTGAAAACATCTCCTCACCCTGCCTCGCTTCAATCAAACCATCCGAATAAAGCCACAATGCATCGCCCTCATCTAGACTAATTTGGTTACCGCTATATTCTATCGGCTGCATTGCACCAACGATAAAGTTATCGTCACCTATCTGTTCCATCGTGTTCGTACTCGCTCGCCAAACTAAGATCCTGGGGTGGCCAGCCGTGCAATAGCTAAGTCGCCCTGATTTTGTGTTAAGAATGGCGTAAGCCATAGTAAAGTAAAGTTGACTGTTTCTAGTTTGCTGATAACGCCGATTTAGCCGTTCAATCACAGATGCTGGCTCACTTACGCAATAGCAGTCATCTCTCAACTCCATCGTGATCGAATCAGGCCCCTGACTTTGAGATAGCGTCTGTTGAATAGAAAAAGCCATCAAAGCTGAAGAAATACCATGACCAGAAACATCAAATACATAAAACGCAACATGTTGTTCATCGAGCTCCAAATACCCCAACATATCACCACCAATCTGGGAGCATGGTTTGTAGACATAGCTAAAATTTACATTCTGAATAGTTGATTCAGCAGGGAGTAGTTGCTCCATCAGATGACTAGCAGACTGTAGGTCTTGGTGGATTGTTTGATAGGCCGCATCTAGCTCTTTATTTCTCTCAACGAGTTTGTTGTGCAGTTCTAAAGTACGAAACCCCGCACGGATTCTGGCCTGAAGTTCCTCTACAGACGTCTTCTTATCTACGAAATCATCTGCGCCAGCATCAATGCCTTTCACGATCGAACTTTGGTCATTTCTAGAAGACAGTAGAACAAAGAAAATGTAACGTTCGCTAACTTTAGATTTTAATTGGCGACACAATTCAATACCATTAATTCTAGGCATCATTAAATCGCTCAGCACAAACTGAATATCAGGGCGGTGGGTTAGCACTTCAAGCGCCGCTCTTCCGTCTTCAACTGCAACCACTTCATAGCCTTGCTTTTCCAATGCACTGCTGATGTAAAGCAGTACTGTTTTACTGTCATCGACCAAAAGAATGGGTTTCATCTTCCTCCTTAATACAGTTGCTATACTGGCTAACGCAAAACACTAGTCACTGACTGCTCATTTCTAAAACGGCTGTAGTCTTCGGCTAATAATTGGTGTTGATATCGAGTGTAAGACAACGCTTCATTAGAAATTAGTATCTGATGCTCTTTTTCGATTAACTGACTTTGCAGCCTTTCAATCTGTTCATTCTGCTGTATGTAATTGAGGTACAGTGCGAATAGACCAAAAACCGAAACCATTAACAGGGCTATTAGAATATTATTGATAGTTTTCACTTGAATACTCATGACCTCTCCTTGTCTATTACTAGACTTTCCATGATGAAAGAGAGCGTCTACGGACCAAGAGCTCGAGGCTCTAAAACGCAACGAAGCAAATTGAGGTTGTTTTTCCAATTATAGGCGATAGGAGAAAAAATAAGAAAAATCTGAGAAAATTTGAATATCCTGCTGAGTTAAGAATCGGTAAGGTGGTAGCAGCGAGCTATCATCCACTCGCTGCAATACATTAACTCTGAAATGCAGGTCTAGCTAAAATTTGGTTATACCATCGAGCAATGTTTGGCGACGTCGATAGCACATCAATTTCTAGGCCTTTAATTGCGAAACTGATCAAAATAAAGCCTGTTATATCGACGATAGTAAAATGGTCTACGGCGATAAAATCATTATGTTCAAGACGCTTGTCTAAGACGGGCAGAAATTCGTAGACGCGTTGTTTTGATTCTTCGCCCCATGCTTCAACGCAACGTTCTCTGTCTCCATAAACTCCGGTCATGTTTCGAAACGCCTGAAATGCCGCATTTAGTCCTTGGAATTCGACAACGCGATGCCACATTTCCACCTGAGCACGTTCGAGCTGGTTAGCACCAAACAGCGCCAGATCATTTTCAAACGCTTCATCTAGGTAGCGACAAATCGCCACACTTTCACAGATCGTCGTACCATCATCCAGTTCGAGCAGAGGCACTTTACCGTTCACGCTTTTCGATTTAAACGGTTCAGATAGGTTATCGCCCTCACGAACGTTCAGCGCAATTCGCTCAACCTCGCCACCGATTTCCTTTAGAAAAATGCTAACTCGCTTACAACTTGGAGTCATTGCGGTTTCATAGAGCTTCATTTCACATCCTTTTATCTTTTTCTAACCGATTGGTTAGGATATACTGTAGCCAGTTTATAAACGATCAGTCAAGAACTTCACTATCAAAAATTTTCAAACAGTTGTGGGTCTGTTTGCTGAGCGAGATTTTTGATGCCGTTTGTAAGTTCACATGAATTTGGGGGCTGATACCCAAGAATAGATGGGTATTCATCATATTGGTCCAGTTCGAACGCTAGAGGTTCTCTGTACCATCCCTCCAAAGCAATTTAATTACCCGATAAGCAGACCCAGGCAGGTAATTTATGGCAAGAAAAGCCAACTTCGACCGAGATGAAAAGCTTCTCGTGGCTATGGATGTGTTTTGGCGCAAGGGCTTTGCGAACACGTCTATCTCGGATCTCACCGACGAGTTGAACATCAACCGCTTCAGTCTTTACAACACCTATGGTGACAAGCAACAGCTCTACTACGAAGCGCTCGATACCTACTTGAAAAAGGTCTCGCTACCGTCACTGAATGATTTGGAAAAAGACGACGCGTCCTTACCTGAGTTGGAATCGTTCCTTAAATCTTTTGCTGATCTGCAACGCAAACGCAGCTGTGGGTGTTTTATCCAAAATGCGTTGATTGAGCACGCTGGTGAAGACGATGATGTACTGCGTAAAGGGCATTTTTTGTTTGACCATCTTATCGACATCATTGCGGATGCGCTGACCAATGCGCAAAAAGAAACCTTAGTGCCGAAAACGCTGAAACCAGAAGAGCTCGCTCGTTTTGTTCTCAACAACATGCAAGGTATGCGCGTACTTGGCAAAGCTAAACGTTATGCCGACTTGGATACGGCGCTTTCCTGCTTACTGGTTTTGATTAGGAAATAACATGTCGATTGAAGTGATAGCAGTACGTCTTACCAAAGGCATGGACTTAAAGCTGAGCCTAGCGAAATTGGTCGAGCAGTACGGTATCAAAGCAGGCTCGATTACCTCATGCGTTGGTTGTATCTCTGACCTCAACCTTCGTTTGGCAGGTGCAGAGAGTACGTTAGCCAAACGAGAGCCATTTGAAATCGTCTCTGTGATGGGAACACTAACGCCTGAACATCAACACGTTCATATCTCGGTGTCTGATCGTGAAGGACGAGTTTGGGGTGGGCATTTGCTGGAAGGCACAGTGATTGATACTACCGCAGAGTTGATCATCCATTCGTACTCAGAACTTGAGTTCACTAGAGCGATGGACGACTCGACTGGCTATACCGAACTCCAAGTGAATCCTTCCAAATAACAAAAAGCTCCAGAGCGATACTGTGCTGTCTCTGGAGCTTTATTCGCTTTTCTCTTATGCCAATAATTTATTCATATCGAGCAAGCTAATTTCGAGGATCATTCTTCGGCTAAATAACAAACCTGATTATCGTCGATCGTTACTTGCCACGTTTTTAGGCAGTGCGCATCGTCTTCCAAACATTGCCCACTCTTTAAACTGAAGTGCTGTTTATACAGTGGTGATGCGACACACATCTCACCATCAATATCACCGACAATCCCTCGACTCATCACATAAGCCTTACCAATTGGGTCCCAATCTTGAACGGCGTAAACACCGCTATCTGGAATGTAGAACAACGCCACATGCTCGCCTTCAATCAACACCGTGGCACCGATGAACGGCATTAGGTCATCACGCTGACACAATTTCACTTTGGTTAAAGCTGCCATTTACACCTCCTGTTTCACTGGAATACGCTGACCGCGCACACGTTGGTACGGTAAGACTTTGCTGCCCGATGTGCTGTTCAAGAAAGGACGGAAGCGTTGCAATTTTTGAGGATTATCTAACGTACTCTTCCACTCACATTGATAGGTATCTACGACTCGTGCCATTTGTTCATCCAAAGAATCACATAGATTCAGAGAGTCATCCAAAATCACTTGTTTAAGGTAATCTAGGCCCCCTTCCATATTCTCCATCCACACAGACGTGCGCTGCAAGCGATCAGCGGTGCTGACGTAGAACATCAAAACTCGGTCAATCATGATGATCAACTCTGGTTTGGATAAGTCGGATGCAAACAAATCAGCGTGTCTTGGTCTCATGCCGCCATTACCACACACATATAGATTCCAGCCGTTTTCAGTGGCGATCACCCCAATGTCTTTACTTTGCGCTTCTGCACACTCGCGAGTACATCCCGATACGGCAAACTTAAGCTTATGGGGCGCTCGCAATCCTTTGTAGCGGTTCTCTAACTCAATCGCTAATCCGACCGAGTCATCAACACCATAGCGACACCAAGTAGAACCCACACAAGATTTCACGGTGCGCACCGACTTGCCGTAGGCGTGCCCTGTTTCAAAACCAGCATCAATCAAGGTTTGCCAGATTTCAGGAAGCTGTTCTAACTGCGCGCCAAATAAATCCACGCGTTGACCGCCAGTGATTTTGGTGTATAGATCGTATTGCTGAGCGACTTCGCCTAGCACGATGAGTTTGTCTGGTGTGATTTCGCCACCCGGAACACGAGGCACAATCGAGTAAGAGCCATCTTTTTGTAGGTTCGCCATAAAGGCATCATTAGAGTCTTGCAGAGATTGATGCTGCGGCTCCATGATGTGTTCATTCCACAAAGAAGCAAAAACAGATGCCGCTGTCGGCTTACAGATATCACACCCATGCCCTTTGCCATGCAGTGCAATTAAGGTGTCGAAGTCTTTGATTTGTTCCACTTGGCAAATATGGAACATCTCTTGGCGACTTAACTCAAAGTGCTCACAAAGGTGGTTGTTAACCTCTACCCCCATGGCTGCCAGTTGAGTATCCAATACCGACTTCACCATATTGCTACAGCCACCACAGCCAGTACCGGCTTTGGTGTTCGCTTTAAGGTCCGTAAGGTTGGTGGTGCCAGCTTGAATCTCGGCAACTAAGTCGCCTTTTGTGACGTTGTGACAAGAACAGATAATGGCGCTGTCTGGCATCTCTCCATCAAGCATTCCGGTATCAAACAGCAGGTTCGCCGCGTGGTCTGGCAGGACCGTTTTGTTCAAATAACACTGTAAGAGCGCATCGTAATCGCTGTTGTCACCAACAAGAATTGCACCGAGCAATTGGGTGCCGCTCGCATCAACCACCAGCTTTTTGTAGATGCCTGCGACCGCATCTTGCAATACCATTTCTTGTGCGCCTTCGGTTTGCATTTGTGCATCGCCGATAGACGCCACATCCACCCCAAGCAGCTTGAGTTTGGTGCTCATGTCTGCACCTTTGAAACCTTCGCTTGGCATCCCAGTCAAGACATCGGCAGTGGTTCTCGCCATGGTGTAACCGGGTGCGACTAAACCAAAGATCTTCTGCTCCCAAAGGGCACATTCGCCAATCGCATAAATATTCTCATCGCTGGTTTGGCATTGGTTGTCAATCACAATGCCGCCTCGCTCGCCGACTTCTAGCTCAGCCATTTTTGCCAACTCATCTTGAGGGCGAATACCTGCGGAGAAGACAATCACATCCACTTCGAGAGGATCTTTGTCTTTAAACACCATACGATGCTTAGCCGTTTCACCATCGCAGATTCGCTCCGTACCCGTCGAGGTATGAACAGTTAGCCCCAGCGCTTCAATCTTCTCTTTTAGCACTAAGCCAGCACCATCGTCTAACTGCACGGGCATCAGGCGGGGTGCAAATTCAATAACGTGAGTTTCTAGCCCCAATAGTTTGAGTGCGTTTGCCGCTTCTAAACCCAACAAGCCACCACCAATCACTGCGCCTGTTCTTGCGCCTTCACATGCCTTCTTGATTTGTGAAAGGTCATCAAGCGTGCGGTAGACAAACACGTTGTCTCGGTCTTTACCCTCAATTGGAGGCACAAACGGGTAAGAACCAGTCGCGAGCACAAGTTGGTCGTAACCCAGCACATCTTCACCATCAAGCAGAAGGCGCTTTTGTTCTCTGTCGATGCCTGTTACTTGGCAGCCAAGTACGAGTTGGATGCCATGCATGTCGTACCATTCTTGGTTACTCAGCATCAAATCATCATGAGATTTGCCCGCAAACAAAGAGGACAACTGTACACGGTCATACGCGATAAAGCGCTCTGCACCAATCACGGTAATTCGGTGCTCCAAATGCGCGTTTTTCTGCACTAATTGCTCGACGAGGTGTTGCCCGACCATACCGTTGCCTACCACAACGATGTGGCTCAATGCGTTCTTTACTGGAATCGTTAAAGGACTGTTCATCGCTGCCTCCTTATGCCGTTTGCGCTGCGTTTTTGGGTTGGTCTTCTTTCGAAGCAGGAATCTCGACTTTGGATTGCTTCTCGTAAAGGAACTTCAGCACCGCTTGTCGACACTTCTGATACTGCGCATCATCCGCCAGTGCTACACGCTCACGAGGGCGACGTAGATTCACTTCTAACACTTCACCAATAGTTGCAGCCGGTCCGTTAGTCATCATCACGATTTTGTCAGATAGCAGCACCGCTTCATCCACATCGTGAGTAATCATGATGACGGTGTTGTTTAGCTCGGCTTGGATCTTCATCAGTGCATCCTGTAAGTGCGCACGAGTTAACGCATCCAACGCACCAAATGGTTCATCCATCAGCAAAACCTTCGGTTGAAGTGCCAGTGCTCTCGCAATGCCGACTCGCTGCTTCATACCGCCCGAGATTTCATCCGGCTTTTTGTGCGCGGCATGCTGCATTTGAATCAACTCCAAGTAGTGATTCACTTGTTCCTGAATCCACGCTTTGCCCTTTTTGCCGGCAATTTGTTTTACTGCGAGCTCAACGTTTTGATACACGGTTAACCAAGGCAATAATGAATGGTTTTGGAACACCACTGCGCGGTCAGGTCCCGGTCCTGCCACCTCTCGTCCATCGACGATCACACCGCCGTCTGTTGGCATGTGCAGCCCTGCAACTAAGTTCAATACCGTTGATTTACCACAGCCAGAGTGACCAATTAGGGATACAAACTCGCCTTTATTTATTTGTAAATCGACGTTCTTAAGCGCGATGAACTCGCCATCTGGCGTTGGGAATCGCATCCCTAATCGCGTTAGATCTAATAATGCTTTTTCCATGATCTTTTCCCTTATCTCAACGCTTGTTGTTTATTCCAAGACAACCACTTTTGAAGTTGCAGCATGCCTCTATCGAGCATCAAACCGATAAAACCAATGGTGATGACTGCCACCATGATGCGCCCCAATGATGCCGAGCTGCCGTTCTGGAATTCATCCCAAACGAACTTGCCTAACCCCGGGTTCTGAGCGAGCATTTCTGCCGCAATCAACACCATCCAAGCGATACCTAAAGAGAGACGTAAACCTGTGAAGATCATTGGAATGGCAGAAGGTAAAACGATAGTGCGAATGTGCTGCCACCACGAAAGTTGGAGCACTTTGCTCACGTTGATTAAGTCTTTATCAACGCTCGTTACACCCACAGCGGTATTAATCAGCGTCGGCCATAAGCTACATAGCGCTACTGTGATCAGAGAGTTAATGAACGACTTAGCAAACATCGGGTCATCACTCACATAAGTGGCACTTACAACCATGGTAACGATGGGTAGCCAAGCTAAAGGTGATACGGGCTTGAGCAGTTGAATGATTGGGTTGAACGCTTGATACAGCCCTTGAGTAAGACCAAGCACGATGCCAAGCGGAATCGCGATAATCGTCGCCAGCAGAAAGCCCGCGGTCACAGTCACTAAGCTAGTCACGATTTGGTCGAAAAACGTCGGTTTACCTGTGTAAGGACGAATCTTCACTTCCGCGTCTGGATTCTTCGCTAACTTCGCAGCATTGCGCTTTTCCTGACGCTCGATAAACGCTTGTTCCTTTTCTCGCTCTTGCCAATGGTCATCGACAAGGTTGCTAAACTGCTGAAAAGTTTGCACTGGTCCCGGTAGCGTACCTAATGAAGTTTGCACTTCTCTCGCCGCTAAGTGCCACATTGCCAAGAAGATCAGCAAACCAATGACGGGCAAAAGCACCAACCGACTTCGGTTCACTACCTGCTTAGCAGGAAAAAGGGAAATGACATTACTAGACATACTCACTCCTAAGAAATTTACATCCTTGTTGCCACAAGCGAATCCCCCTCGCCTGTGGCGTTTATCGTTATGGTTAAACTTTGTCTTTTCCTTTAAGCCCGATAGAGAACTTCTCTAGATATTTATTTGGCTCGCGACCGTCATAAACGATGTTGTCGATAAAGTGTGTTTGTGGCGCACGAAAGCCATCTTCAGCACTGAAATCTGGGAAGTCTTTTTTGCTCAACACACCATCTTCAATTAGCGCTTGAGCCGCTTGTTGGTAAATGTCCGGACGGTAAACCTCTTTTGCGACATCCATGTACCAATCATCGGATTTCTCGCTTGAGATCTGTCCCCAGCGACGCATTTGGGTCAGATACCAAATCGCATCGCTGTAATACGGATAAGTGGCGTTATGACGGAAGAACACGTTGAAGTCTGGCACGTCTCGTTTGTCGCCTTTCTCGTATTCAAATGTGCCGGTCATTGAGTTGGCGATAACTTCGGCATCGGCTCCGACGTACTCGCTTTTTGATAGCATCTTCACTGCTTCTTGGCGGTTGGCATTGTCGTTTTCATCCAACCAATGTGCCGCTCGAATCAAGGCTTTCACTACGCGAATGTGTGTGTTTGGATATTTCTCAGCCCAAGCTTTGGAAACACCAAATACTTTCTCTGGGTTGTTCTTCCAGATCTCGTAATCGGTCACGACTGGCGTACCAATACCTTTGAATACGGCTTGTTGGTTCCATGGTTCGCCTACGCAGTACCCTTTGATCGTGCCCGCTTCCATTGTTGCTGGCATTTGTGGTGGCGGTGTAACACTCAAAAGAACGTCAGCATCCAATTGGCCACTGTTATCACCTGAGTCTGGAGCGTAAAAGCCTGGATGAATCCCACCTGCCGCTAACCAGTATCGCAACTCATAGTTGTGCGTCGATACAGGGAACACCATCCCCATGTTGAACGGTTTGCCTTTATCCAGATAGCTGTCGACCACAGGCTTCAATGCATCCGCTTTGATTGGGTGAACAGGTTTACCATCTGGTTGTTTTGGAATGTACTGCTTCATCTGCTCCCAAGTATCATTGGAAACCGTGATTGCGTTGCCGTTCAAATCCATACTGAACGCAGTAATCACTTCTGCTTTTGTGCCAACACCAATCGTTGCGCCCAATGGCTGACCAGCAAGCATGTGCGCGCCAGCAAGCTCACCGTCGATGACTCGGTCTAATAGCACCTTCCAGTTTGCTTGTGCTTCTAAAGTGACGTACAAGCCTTCGTCTTCAAAAAAGCCTTTCTCATAAGCAACCGCCAGCGGTGCCATATCGGTTAACTTAATAAAACCAAACTTCAGGTCTTCAATTTCTGGCTCACCCAACTCTGCCTTTACGCTGACCGTGGTGAATACCGATAACGAAATTGCTGACACTTTCAGCATCGAACTCCATTTCATTGGTTTGCTCCCATAAAAAAAGCGCCACTACTCCGAAGAGCAGTAGCGCCGTTGCTAAGTCTACAATTACCGCCGTTGATAATTGAGATAAGCGATTCAACAATAAACCCAATTCTACTAATCCAATTACTGTGCCAACTTATTTTTCACAGTAAATACAATAAATTAGCATATTCCGCAGTTCGTTATCCCCCGTTATTGCTTGCTGATAGTGCAACACGCACCACGTTAGAAAATGCCCCCTAACCCTAAAGTGGTAGAGCAACTAATCCAACACTTCCAAAGTAGTTATCAAATTCTTGGCAACTTGTGCGAGCGTTTGGCTCGATTGCATGGCTGAGTTTCTAAGCGCTTTATAAGCCTGATCTTCATCAACGCTGTGCATCTTCATCAGCAGACCTTTGGCTTTTTCCACCAGCTTGCGCTCTTCAATCTTATGGGTCAGCGATTCAATTTCCGATTGCATACTTTCGAATTTCGCTCTCACTAATGTCGCATGTTCAATCCAAGGTTGAAGAGCAAACTCACTATCGTGCGGCATAAGAACATAGTCCATTTTTTCTGATAACCGATTGATATCATTGGATGATAATTGCTTTAAGACGATAAGAAGTGGTGCCGATTTTCTGCGGCAGAAATCGACGATCAAACGCAGTTCCGCGGTTGGTTGCTGCCATCCAACCACAACGCTTGCCGACGGTTCTCGTTGCATTAACGTTTCTAGTTGTGCCAATTGGCAGCCGATGATGTTGTCGTAATCTTTGCTCAATAAGCCGGACAATCGAGCCTGCTCTTGGAGGCTATCACAGCATACTATGATGGGTGTTTTTGACGTTGATTGAGTCATGCACATTCCTTGTTTATATCTCACTCACTAAGAGAGACATAACAAGGAATGTGCCAACTAAAGTAGACGCGTTTTAACTAGAGGCGAGATGTTCTTTGAAGAAGCCGAGTGTGCGCTCCCAAGCGAGTGCTGCTTCTTCTGGTGCGTAGCGTGCCGTTGAGTCGTTATGGAAGCCGTGGTTGACGTTCTCATACATTAACGCTTGATACTGAGCGTCGGTTGCAATTAACTGCTGCTCATAGGCAGGCCATGTGTCGTTAACACGCTTATCGAGCCCTGCAAAGTGAATCATCAAAGGCCCTTTGACTTGCTTTTGGATCTCTTGCGCCGCTGGTGTTCCATAGAAAGGCACACCTGCATCGAGCTCTTCTGGCATTACCGCCGCAAGCATGTTGACAATGTATCCACCGAAGCAGAATCCAACCGCGCCCAATTTACCGTTACCACCCTCGTATTGCTTAAGGAAGTTAGCCGCTGCAATAAAGTCTTGTTCTATCTTGGCTCTGTCCATATCTTTCTGCATGGCGCGACCCTCATCGTCGTTCCCCGGATAGCCGCCGAGTGGATAAAGCGCGTCTGGCGCGAAAGCAATAAAGCCATCTTTTGCAAGTCGTCTTGCGACATCTTTGATATAAGGGTTCAGACCTCGGTTTTCATGAATCACCAACACGGTCGGCGATTTCAAGGTCTTCTTCTGTGGCATCACCAAATAACCACGCCCTTCTCCATGCCCATTTGGAGATGGAAAGGTTTCGTAAGTTGCTTTGATGTCAGGATCGTTAAATGAAACTTGTTCTGCGAGTGCGTAATTCGGGGTTAACGCATCGACCAGTGCTGTCATACTAAAGCCGAGCACAGCAAGGCCACCCAGCCAATTAAGAAACTCACGGCGCGTGATTTTTCCGTGGGCGTATTCGTCGTACCAATCGAAGGCTTCTTGCGGGATCGGGTGAGAAGCCTTTTCACTAGGAGTGGTATGCTTTAGAACCATTATCCATGTCCTCTGTGTCTTACCATATGGGAATTTCTCATTCTCAAAAGCGCAGCGAGAAACGAACGCGATTGAGGCTAAAACTGCGGTTTCACCACTCTGATACGGAGCAAGGTGGTGAAACACATCATTGGCGAGCTAGGATCTTTTACCTTCTTCAAACAATAGATAATGGATTCAGATTCAACAACTTTGCGTCGTTGGTTTTACATTAATTGACAATAGTTCGTTATTGCTGGCCGCAATAGGCTTGCCAGTAAGAGAAGGCGCGTTCGAATGCTTTTTCTCTGTCGTGCATTTGTGCAAACAAGACCACTGTCATCGTAGCGAGAACCGTATTCGCCATTTGGTTCATGTCATCTTCTGACGTCCCAAACGGGCAGTTCGCAGGCATTGGCACCTCAGACAGCATTTGCTCCGTCCAGTAATGCGATGTCACGCCGCTTGTTTGGCTTAACCATACGGTTTGGCTTACTTTCGGGTTGTATTCGGACTCACCCGATTGTCCTTTGAATGACACAACGGCATGAGCGGTTTGACCAATCTCATATTCCACTTCAGCATGAAGTTGTTGGAAACCAGGATGGAAGCTACCACGAATACCAACCGTTGCTTGCCCCGGATTCAATGCTCGAACCACGGTATTAATCGGCGTTCTAAGCCCATAACGATTCTTCCAACCGGTCATGGTTTCTGCTTGTGGAGCAAATGCGCTGAGCGGTAGATACACGATGTTTTGTGTTTCTAAGACACGCTTTGCTTCTTCTGCTGATTCCGCTTTCTCGATAGCAAACTTGTCGAGGTAATCTTCTGCGTGTAAACGTCCAGATTGACGGTCGTGATAGCCATGCATCAGCACTTTATGACCATTATCGGCAAGGATCTTCGCTGCTAACAGGTGCCAAGGCTGACCTGCCGCTTCACGTTTGCCTGCATAACATGGCCAGTCGATGTCTGCACCAATAGCAGGCATGCGGGATTGGAATGCTTTCACAAAGCCAGCGATTTCTTGTTGAGTCTCGTTTTGTACGCGGATCAGCATCAGCAGCATTGCCATTTGATCATCATCGCACTCTCCGTTTAGGTATTCATCCATAACTCGAAACGCTTGGTCAAAGTTCAGTGGTTTTCTACCACGTTCGCCACGACCGACTGTTCTGATACACTCCAAAATGCTGCTCATATTCCCTCGTATTCCGTCACTGACTGTACGGTTTCTATTAGTTGTTCGCGCAGTTTGACAACTTCTCCCATCACAATCAATGCTGGGCTGATGCCTTTAAGTGTAATCGATAAATCATTGAGCTGATTGAGTTGGGTAACATGAACTTGCTGTTGAGGGCTGCAACCATGAGTGATGATCGCGACTGGGAAGTCTTCTCTCAAACCAGAGTTGATTAATCCCGTTTGTATTTGCGATGACTTTTCTAACCCCATATAGAAGACTAACGTTTGTCCGCTTTGCATCAGTTGGCTCCAAGCCTCAAATGCGCCAGTTACCACTTGCCCCGTAACAAAGGTAACGCTGCGAGCAACGCCACGATGAGTCAGCGGAATCAAGCTGTTTGCTGAACATCCAATCGCAGCAGTAATGCCGGGAATAACTTCGTAAGCGATTGAGTGTTTGACGAGTGCTAACGCCTCTTCGCCTCCACGGCCAAATACGAATGGATCTCCCCCTTTTAAGCGTACAACTCGCTTTCCTTGCTGAGCGAGCGACACCATCAAATCACAAATTTCTTCCTGACCAATACTAGGTTGTCCGCATCGTTTGCCCACGTAAATCCAATCGGCTTGTGGCGAAGCCAACTCCAAAATATCTTTGTTAACCAAACGGTCGTACAACAGAACCTCTGCCGACATAATCGCTTTTACAGCCTTTACCGTTAACAAGTCAGGATCGTGGGGCCCTGCTCCGACAATCGAGACAAAACCTTTGTGGTTCGCGTCGAGGTCTATTGAATGGTCTTCTAAAAGTTGGTTCAGTTTGCTTGCTTGATCATGCTTAGAAAAGCGAGACGAGCGTTCTTGATTCTGACTCGCTTGTCCTTTCTTAAACCAAGACTTTTGATAAGGCGCTTCCATGTGCTTATCCTCTTTATGACTTACTTGATTTGAATAGCCAGACTTTGCTGGTTCGCTTGCTGTTTGCCCTTTTGATGCTGATGGCTGTCGACCATTTGTTTGATTTGAGAAACGCACGAACCACAGTTAGTGCCGCATTTGAGTTTGTTTTGAAGTTGAGTCAGTGACGTGCAGTCTTGCTTCTCCATCGCGTCATGTATTTGTTTATCAGTAACCCGGAAACAACTACAAACCAGTTTGGCACTGCTTTGCGATTGAGTGATGGTAAGCAGTTGCGATAGCTCCATAGGTTTGCCAATCAAGCCGGTAAAGTTGGTGCAGTCGGTCTGAATCGGTTCATTAGACACCACTAAAACAGAGCGAATGATACGAACGTCTCCAACAAGGTCGTAATCCACCGCTAGCCAACCTTGGGCAATATCTATCGTAATCCTGCGGCTCTTTTCCGTTCGACAAAAACTCTGCTTCTTTGGTCGTTTGTCGTGTGCAAAGCGCCAGATGCCTAAATTACTTTCTGCTTGAAATGCGCTGTAGAGAAACTTGCCGGAATCAAACTGTGTACCAATGAACGTACCGTAAGTTTTTACCGCCGCCTCTTGCACTTCAACATAAGATGACTTAAACGCAGGCTGCCCAGAAATAGGGTCTTTTGCGCTGTTTACTATCGTGTTAACACTGCTTTCACCACCATATCGACCCGCCCAGTGCATTGACATAAACAGCTCCTGAAAACCCAAACCTTCATCAATGGCAACTTTGGCATAAATACCGGTGTTTGAAGTAGGCTGAAACAGCTTAGTGAGTTGTCCTGCTTTCAAGCGATTTTGAGTAGCAGAGAGTGTGTTCATGTACACGGTTGGTTCTAACTCAGAGGCGGCAAGGTGTGCGATATGACCTGTGCGCGTCATGGTATGCCATTGATCGCGTTGCCTGCCCGTATTGAGCCACCAGCCTTTTGTTCTTTCTAAACGCGTTGGAGATTCACTGGTCACGACAAAACGCGCTTTACCATCTGGGTGCGAATAGACGCCATCAGCAAAAGGACGCTCTCCTCCCCATTGTGTTGGCACCCACTCTTCGTATTCTTGCTCGGTTAAGTTGGCGTATTGAGAAAGATCTAGCTTCAATGGCGAATCTGCATTCATACCTGTCATCGCCGCATATTCCCTGAATACCGCCCGCTCAGAAGTAAACGCAAAGCCATTTTGTGTCTTTTCCAATGCACACAGAGCTTGTCCGACTTGGCATATCGCCCACCAATCTGATTTTGCTTCACCCGGAGGCGTTTGAAACTGGCGCTGCCTTGAAAGTCGACGCTCAGAGTTGGTCACCATGCCTTGCTTCTCCCCCCAACCAGCGGCGGGCAGCAATAGGTCCGCGTAATGCGCAACATCCGAATCCGCTGTGATATCGGAAACAATCACAAACGGACAAATCTCTAGTGCTCGTTTTACCAATTGGTTATCTGGCAAAGAGACAACAGGATTGGTTGCCATGATCCACAGAACTTTAATCTCACCACGTTCTACCGCCTCAAACAGTTCAACGGCTTTTAAACCGGGCTGAGTGGCAATTTCTGGTGAATCCCAGAACGCCTGCACTTGCTTAATAGACTCTGCGTCAAAAGCACGATGAACCGCTAATTGATTTGCCAAACCACCCACTTCTCGTCCACCCATCGCATTCGGTTGACCTGTAATAGAAAATGGCCCGCAACCTGACTTGGCAATTTTACCTGTCGCCAAGTGTGCATCAATAATGGCATTGCCTTTATCGACACCATTTTCGGCTTGGTTAACCCCTTGGCAAAACAACGTGATTGCGGTTGGGCTTTGTGCAAACCATTGGAAGAATGTCGTGAGTTTTTCTTCTGAAATCCCAATGGAAGACGTTAGATTAGTGACATCGTAACGCAAGTCAGAGACTTCTTCTTTAAGTGTATCAAACCCGTCGGTATAGGAATTTATGTATTCAGAATCAATACATTGCTGCTCAATAAGAAACTTAAGCAGCCCATTAAAAAGTGATACATCCCCATCGTTTTTAATCGATAGATGCAAATCGGCTTGCTGTGCAGTGACCGTTTCACGCGGGTCAATGACCACCAGCTTGAGGTTAGGATTGTTTTCTCTCGCTTGTTGAATACGTCGGAATAAAACAGGATGCGTCCAAGCGGTATTAGCACCGCAAATTATCAATAGCTCAGTCTTATCAATATCGTCGTAATTGACGGGAACGACATCTTCACCAAATGCTCGTACATGAGCCGCAACCGCCGAAGACATACACAAACGGGAGTTAGTATCGATGTTAGCGCTGCCAACATAGCCTTTCATGAGTTTGTTGGCGACGTAATAGTCTTCCGTCAACAACTGACCAGAAACATACATAGCGACGGAATCAGGTCCAAACTCCGCTTTCGCTTGATGAATCTTTTCTGCAATCAGATCCGTGGCTTGTTGCCATTGTACTTCTTGCCCTTGAGGTCGCTGCTTGGTGACAAGCTTTGGATACAGCAAGCGCGAAGGCATATTCAAACTCTCTGCCAGCGCGACGCCCTTTACGCACAGTGATCCCGCATTTGCAGGATGACACGCATCCCCAACGATTCCTTTCGCATTGACCTCGACACCACATCCAACACCACAATAGGGACAAGTGGTTTTTTTGCATCCTTGCGACATAACACCTCCAGTGCGATTCAGCCCAACTTACTAGCAAAAAAAAGCCTCTCCCGAATCGAGAGAGGCAGCAATGCCTTTAACGCTGTTAGTACATTTTCAAAAAGTAATACCCTATACCGCTCTCGCCTGCTATTGAGAGCGGCGCATCGAGTTATCGATGAACGTTTATGTAAAGCAAGTGAGGTGCCAAGATTAAAAACCTTTACTATACAAAAGGTTAGCTTAAAACCAATTATAGCAACGTAATGCTACGCACTGATTGTGTGCAAATTTCGATCATTATCGTGCAGAATTACTTTACTAATTCCATGACTAACCTGGATTCTTCGTCACCAAAATAATGCGCTTCTTCTTCTAACGTTTTAAAGCCAAGGGAGAGGTATAAAGACAATGCAGGTTGGTTCTTAGGATCGACAGTCAATTTCACGCTTGAGCCTAACTTCAACGGCGCAATAACGTTTTCTAGGAGGGAACGCGCAATACCTTTACCTCTATGTTGAATATCGACGGCCAATGACATGATCCAATATTGATGTGCATTTGTGCTAGTCGTTAGCAATATATACCCTGCGACCTGCTCTCCCTCTTTTGCTACCAGTAAGCTCTCTCCCCAACAATCAAAAGCTTGCCGAAAGAAAAATTGAGGATAGGCGTGCTCTCCAAATAAAGTATTTTCGAGCTTATATATGGCAAATAAGTCCTCTTTTTGCGCAGACAAGATGTCCATTCAATGACTCCTTCTTTAACATGAATGGCAGCAGTATACCTAAATCTCATCTAAATGACGGGACACAAACATCTCAATTAAGTGCTTAAGAAATGTAATATTCTTCCTGAAAATTAGGCCTAACTCACTTAGAACATACATCCGTGATTAAGTTTTAACCGCAAAATCAAAAACCACACAAGATGAAAATTTCAACACATACAACCATTAAACGCATTAAATTTAAGAACTTTATTCTGGTTTATTGAAAAATTCATAGTTGGATAATTTACAACCACCCCAAATTCACAGCATTATTCACCAAGCTTTGCGTGTGATAATAAACACTAAAACCTTTACCATTTTCAGCATTATTATTTTTATAAAAGCGAGTTTTAAAGTGAAAGAATCTCGAAATGCCTTAAATCCTAGTGAAATAAACACAACCATAGCTTGGTCAAAACATGATACACATTGGGTTCTTAGCCTATTTGGAACAGCCGTTGGCGCAGGCATCCTGTTTCTGCCAATTAACCTTGGGATTGGTGGTTTTTGGCCTTTAGTCGCGATGGCAGTACTTGCTTTTCCAATGACCTATCTTGCGCACCGTGGCTTAGCTCGTTTTGTACTATCTTCTAAGATCAAAAACGCAGACTTCACTGATGTAGTGGAAGAGCACTTCGGCGCAAAAGCAGGCCGTTCTATTTCACTACTGTATTTTCTTTCGATCTTCCCGATCCTGTTGATATATGGTGTTGGAATAACAAACACAGTAGATAGCTTCATGGTAAATCAGGCTGATATGGCTTCTTTACCTAGACCTTTGCTTTCTGGCGTACTAGTGTTTGCACTAATTGCTATTATGATGGCGGGTGAAAAAGTAATGCTACGGGCCTTTGCCATTATGGTGTTCCCACTTGTTGCCATTCTTGCCTTTCTATCATTTTACTTAATACCGAACTGGACCATGCCTGTCATGGATGTGCCAGAAGCGTCAGCTTTTGCTAGCACTATGTGGTTAGCAGTTCCTGTAGTGATTTTTTCGTTTAGTCACGCAGCTGCAATTTCAAGCTTTGCAAATGTACAACGTCGCCATTACGGTAAGCAGGCAGATGCCAAATCCGAAGTTATTCTTCGCCGCACTAGCATCATGCTGATTGCCTTTGTTCTTATTTTTGTATTTTCCTGTGTGCTAACACTGTCACCTGAACAATTGGCTCAAGCAAAAGAACAAAACGTATCTGTATTGTCTTACTTAGCGAACGCAACCGATAATCCATTTATTGCAACACTTGGTCCTTTAGTAGCGTTTGTTGCTATCACTTCATCTTTCCTTGGGCATTTTTTAGGTGCGCGTGAAAGCTTAAATGGTTTAATTAACAAGCATTTTAACCTATCTGAGAAGCGTGTTGATCGTATCAGCGTGGCAGCACTGTTCTTCTCAATCTGGGCGGCCGCGATCATGAACCCAAGTATTCTTGGTATGATGGAAGCATTGTCAGGGCCTGTTATTGCAATGATCTTATTTATTATGCCAATGTTAGCGGTGTATAAAATCGAGGCGATGAAACAATATCGAGGAAATGTCTCTACTTACTTTGTTCTAGCAGCAGGCATTGTGGCGGTAAGTGCATTGATTTTTAGCTTCTTCAGCTAATAACTAAAGACTAGCTTGGATTTTCAGGGGAATACCTTACACAAGGTTAAGGTGATTCCCTGAATTTTCTTACTCTTTAAAAGGTAATCATCGTTACCCTTGACTCTTAAATAAGAGCGAAAACACCCGCAATCATAAGTACTGAAGCGATGCAGGTACGGCCGATAATGCCGAAGTGCGAAGGTTGAATCATTTCATTATGCATAGTTAATCTCCTATTTATTATAAAAGCCATTTTTTATTGGCTTAATAACACTATGTCTAATATCCAGTTTTTTAACAACCCATACAAACATTAAATATTTATGACAGAAACGTAATTTTTTACACTTCGCCCTGATTTTGAGCGATGAATCCGCGGCTTAAATCATTAGATTGAGTCCACCGAATATGCTCGCCTACCTGTCATCGTTACCTTATCTATACCATCGCCTAATCATTGCATAAGTTTTCAATAGATTTTGTTTTATAAATCATAATATTATAGAGATCCTTCTCGTATCTCACTCCCAAAACACTTTGCCACTGGGAATCCATCCGCACTTAACCAACAAGAAATGGTAGACTTAACTGGTATTCGGTTAAGAGATCACATTTTATTAATACGCTCATGCACTTCTCAATTAAAAAACTGGCTTGCGCACTTTGTACTGCACTTGGACTTTTCTTGCATCCCACCAACGTACTGGCGAGTACCGAAAAGCAAGCTTATCTGGAAGAACACATTTCAGCAGAAAGCAAGCCCATGTTAAAACTCTACTTTCGCTCGATGGGTAAGCCGCGATCAATTCAAAAAGATGAGTTAAATGCGCCACAGAATGCATCAGCGGAGTCTCTTGCTCTGTATTACTTTGCACGAAAGTACCTTAAGCGTTACGAAGGCGTTCCATTACCGAAAGATATGCCCGATTTAATCGAATTCGGTAAAAAGCACCATTTGGAATGGGTCGTCGCTGAAGCACAGCTCAATAAGGCTGTAACAATGATTGAGCAAGACGATAACTGGAACGCAGAATTGTTACTCCATGACGTTGTTTCTACAGCCCGTGATCTTGGTTATCTAGCATTAGAAGGCCGTGCTTACCGCTGGTTAGGCAATCTAGAAGTATCTCGAAATCAACTACGCAGTGGCCTAAAATATTATCGCAATGCCTATGAGTTATTAGAAAAAACAGTATTTGAAATACAAGTCGCGATGACACTGAACAACATTGGGACGGTCTACATCGATGCATCAGATTGGGCTCGGGCCAACAGTTACCTAACGCAAGCTCTCGACACTTACCTAGAGAGCGAATATCAATACGATAATAGCTTTTTTATGGGGGTTATCTACGCAAACCTTAGCATCGTTCACTCGAGCCTCGGAGATAACAAAAAAGCGGAATATTATTTCAATGAAGCCATTCGACTTTCAATGCAAACGGGGTCGGACACAGTCAAGCACCACTCTTTATCCAGCTTTTCACAAATGTTGAGCTCGGTAGGAAAAATTGATGATGCATTAATGGTCGCACAGCGTTGCGTAGACCTGCCCATTCCAAAAAATCTAGAAATGCTAAAAACGTCTTGTTACGAGGCATTTGCAGAGGCTTACCTCGCAAACAAACAATACGATAAAGCTATTACAACAGCGCTTAACGTTCTAGAACAAACCAAGTCAACCAGTGAATTAGAGCTGCGGCAGCGTATTGATATGCTTTCGGTACTGGTAAACGCTCATCAAATTCTTAATGACTATGAAGCTGCTTTTCATTATTTAACCCAATTAAGAGAGCTAGAGGCTGAGTTTTCTCATCATATTCATGGTGAAGAGATGATTAACATTAAGTTTGATCTCGAAGCTAAGTTAGCCCAGAAAGAACTCAAATTGCTAGAAACAAAAAATGCGCTACAAGCGTCTGAACTGCGTTCGCAGCGCTATCGAGAAATGTTCTACTTTATCGCTATTACGGCAATTGGTGTCGTTGGTTTTCGTTACGTACTGCGCGTTAGACGTATTAATAAAGCACTCACTCAAGAAAATACTACCGATCCGTTAACTCAACTGCATAACCGTCGCTATCTTCACATTTGGCTGGACAAAATGGCTCGTAGAAGCCCAGATAGAACATTTGCCTTAGCAGTTTTAGATGTTGATCATTTTAAAACCTTTAATGATCAATATGGACACGATATTGGCGATAAAATGCTGACTCATATTGCCACGCTATTTAATGAATCCACTCGCTCTGGTGACCTACTCATTCGTTGGGGTGGAGAAGAGTTTGTCCTATTATTCGAAGTACAGCGAGCTGAAGATTGCGCTAAGTTTTTGGAGCGATTGAGATATACTGTTGAAAACACGCCATTGGTGGTTGACTCTAAACCATTAAGCGCGACAATTTCCCTTGGAGCAGTGGACAAACTGTCGGCACAAACAATTAAACAAGAATGGGATCAGTGGTTTTTCTTGGCAGACCAAGCTTTGTATGATGCGAAGCAAGCTGGTAGAAACCAGTTCATCATTCATCCTACATCATAAAAAAGCACACATGAAAAAAAATCTAATCATTATTACTTTTGCGCCTCTATTTCTTATGGCGTGTAGTAATCAGCAAGCATCTCAACTGGGAATGCGCAGCAGCAGTGTCAATGTATATGCCCAGCAAATGAGTAACACTCAACTATGTGAAACTCTCTACTACAACCGTGCAACCAACCAAACCAAAGTGGCGATTGGTGCTGAGTTCAATCGACGTGGATTAAACAAAAAGTGGTGTGATAAAGAATTCGATAAGTTGTACATTAAAAAGTGGATTGATAACGTGCTGCCTAAGGAAAAAGCCGAACCTAAGAAACCAATGGCAACTATTCAACCCGCTCCAACTAAATAACCCCCCCTCTTGAAGCAGACGGTACACTCGTATTTTCTGCTTTTCACTTTTCATGCATGTTCGATGCGACATATAAAAACCTCATGGTTTCAGTAAATTAACAAAGACTTATGTTGTCCATCGAACTTTTAATGTAAACAAGTTGTAAATGGTTTTCGTCCTTATTCTTTGTCGTTAGCTTTGTTTGTTCCTGTTAGCGGAATATGAAACAGGAACTAAAAAATTCCAAACAAAGACATGAGGTCAAAAATGGAAATACGCATTAATCGCCTATTTGCTGCTATGTTGGCAGTAGGCATTGCACCTGCCGTCTCGGCGTTTGATCCACTCTATTCTGAACAATGGCACTTAGACAACACGGGGCAAACTGCGTTTGCGGCTAATCCTGCTGTTGCTGGGAACGACTTAAACACTAAGCTCACTCAGGCAATGGGGATTGCAGGTGTTGGTGTGAAAGTTGCCGTTATTGATTCTGGAGTGCAGATCGATCACCCCGACCTTGCAGGTAATATAGTTACAGGTAGCAGAAACTTCGTCGAAGACTCTTCATTCCCACCAAGTTATCCGGTTGATACTAATGGTCATGGCACTGCTGTAGCCGGTTTGATTAGCGCCGTCGGCAACAACGGTGAAGGCGGACGCGGTGTCGCTTCTCTCTCTTCCCTCATCGGTTTTAACTGGTTAGCCAACCAGACATTAGAAGGCTGGTTAATCTCCCATGGCATGGACCCAGCAACACGTGATGTTCGCGTATTTAACCAAAGTTACGGTTTCAGCCCTATAAACCCGATTACTTTTGATGAAAGCGACCCTCAACTAAAACTTGAAATGGACGTGATGAAAAACGTCAGCGAGAGTAACGCCTGGGGTCGAGGTGCTGTATTTGTAAAGTCAGCAGGTAATGGTTACCGTTATTTCAATGCAGGGCGATTCTTCGTATTGCCAAGTAACTTCTTTGCTGGTGGAGACAATCAAGGCTTACCGATGCACAACTCTGCTCAGTCTTATGATAACGCCAATTACTTCAATTTAGTCACTAGTGCACTACGAGCGGATGGTACGCGAGCGAGTTACTCATCTGTGGGTTCGAACGTGTGGGTTGCAGCACCAGCAGGTGAATATGGGCAAGATTTCCCTGCTATGGTCACCACTGATTTAATGGGTTGTGAAGAAGGGCAAAATACCAGTGATGGCCTTGGCATTAATGGGTTACACGGCGGAACGGCGCTCGATCCGAACTGTAACTATACCAGTACGATGAACGGAACCTCATCGGCTGCGCCGAACACATCGGGTGCCATCGCGGCAATCATGTCAACCAACCACGCACTTTCTGCTCGTGATGTACGTGCTTTACTAGCGGAGACAGCAAAAGTAACGGATAAAGCGCATCCAGGCGTACAGCTTGAATTTACTAACCATAAAGGTGAACAGGTTAGCTACGAGGCAATTGCCCCTTGGCAAAAAAACGCAGCAGGCGTAGATTTCCATACTTTTTATGGCTTCGGCGCTGTAGATTTAGATGAAGCGATGCAACGTGCTCGCATGACGAATCGTGTTTTGCCAACTCAAGTCATTACGCCATGGGTTAATAACGCTACAGAAGTAAGTGTACCCGATGCAAGTCTAGTTGGTGGTTCTTCAAGTATCGCCATTGCCGATGAGCTGACAGTAGAATCCGTTCAAGTGACATTGACACTGGACCACGCTCGTCTGCCCGACTTAGCTATCGAGCTCATTTCGCCATCAGGGACTCGTTCCGTTTTGCAAACACCGCGCAATGGTCTTGTTGGTCAATCTCTTGATTCATCGATTACTGGCTACAAAGATCAATTAATGTTGTCTAACCAATTTTATGGCGAAGATGCAAAAGGCGAATGGACGTTGCGAGCAATAGATACGAACGGCGATGAAGTCTATTCTTACATTGCATATTTCAACTCTTCCACCATCTATGACGTTCCGATGGCAAACAACGCTCAGCCCGGTGTTATTAAGAACTGGTCGATGCGCATATTTGGACACTAAGGAGTCAATAACATGAAATACAAATCATTTTCTATGCTGGCTCTCGTTATCATGACGTCGAGTGTATACGCTGAGCAACAGCTCTCTCAACAGCCTGCACCAGAACTGTTTGTGCCATCAGAAGCGGTTGAGATTAATGGCCAAGATTATCGAAAAGTGCAAACTGGCACTATTAGAACCCTATCTGAAGACGTAAAACTTCAAGCGGGTGATGAGGTGTTTAAGAATGCGTTTAGTAACGTATCCAAAGCCACTGGACTGGTTTATATCACCGTAAACAATCCTAACGAAGCGAAAGCAGTCGCCAAAGAGTTAAAATTAGAAGTTATCTTCGCAGAGGGGGAATCAGCGGTGTTAAAAGCATCTCAAGATCAAGATCTGCTAAGTATTAGCGACTACCTAAACGCAGACAGCCGGGTAAAAGCGTCTAAAATTGAACTAAACAGCGGTAAATACCGTGCACAATAATTCTCTAACAAGAGAAGTTGGCCTGTAAAACCATGCCTCAGCGATTGCTGAGGCATTTTTATGGGTAGGAACAGATAGGCTATTATTCTTTAATAACATTTCGCATAACCAGTATGATACCTAAACACCCTACTCGCCTGCGCCTGTCATTTCTTAAACAAAATAATTTCCGTTCTTAGCTCTTCTTCCGTGGTTTCCTTCGGGCTATTCAGATAGCGTTCGATTCCTAAAGGACTGGTTTTGACTTTCATACCACTCTGACGAACCAAGTTCATCGCTAAAGCCCATGCATTTCCCAAAAACTGATATTCACCTCGGTGTTCAACGACAAATGTTTCACTCTCAGGAATGGTACCGGTAACCGCCCCTTGAGGCGCTGGTACTGAGTTATGAAGAGGAAAGCAAGTGATAAACTCGAATGTACCTTTCTGCATATCCATCGACTGGTAATAACAAAACAATTCACCATTCACGGATAGGGTTTCGTCACTAATTAACTGTTCTAGTTGCTGAACATGCTTCTCAATTACCGAACCTAATTCCTGCAAGCTAGCCACACCCTTGATCCCAATGTAATGAATTTGAGGCAACGTTCGGTTACCTATTTCGACTAAGTCTGAATGCACTCTTCCGGTTTCAAGCTTACTTTTGAGCATGCGTAACCCACGTTGATAATCCATCTCTATCATCGACTTAAACATACTTTTCAGAAAGAACAGATACCAAGGGACGCGAGATTGCATTTGCCATTCGACTAAACAGCCATTTTGTGACGGCGTCACGATTAGAGTCACCTTTCCATGGCTCTTGATTGGGCGAAAGAAATGTAGCTCCATATCTAATCGATGCTCTTGAGTACTTTCCAGTACAATCGCGCCAGTCCCAATACGCTGACCATTCCATTGATAACCAGCTCCAACGTGGCCCTGATTATCACTGAATGTCAGCTCGCAGCTTGGTTCAAGAATGATCCATGGTGACCAGCTGGGCCAGTTATTGAAGTTCTTGAGATAGCCAATAATTTCACTTTGATTCTTATTAATTTCAATACTTCGGCTGACCTGATAAGAGAGCATAACGGTTCCTCGAGTTTCCGCTTCACTAACTTCAGTCTAATTCAAATTCCAGTTTTTTCTTGTTTGACTACGGGTTAGATGCGTACGACAAGAAAAAGCCAGAGCGTTAATTCTCACTTGAATCAATACGCGCAAAGCTAAGAGCAGAACTCCACTTTTGCACTAAATCGAACACCATCATCGTCCAGTACTAACGCCCACCCCATCCGTTCACATATTCGTTGTACGATAACAAGCCCACAACCATAACCAGCGTTGTACGTCTCGTTGCCATCGTGACGGTTTAGGATCTTAAGCGCATGACCTTTCAACTCAATTTCAATATCTCCCACACTATAGCTAAAGGCGTTTTTAATCAGATTGTTGATAACAATGGTCACAAAACTCTCTGGTGCCTTCACTACACCACTATGTTGTTCGTGCAAAGCGTAGTTCGAATCTTGCTTGGCAAATAAAGGAGCCAGCTCTTCCAGTTGTTTTTGTAAACAAGTAAGAAGCTGATGCTCTCCGTAATGTTGAGGCTCTATTTTCTCTTTACCAAGTAAGAGAAACGCTTCTGTCAGTACACGCATCTCGTCACAAGCTGACTGCATCCTCGTGATGGCTTTTTGCGCAACTCGAGGTTGATCAGGAAGACGCGTCAGAATGTCTGTTGAGCCTTTAATCACCATGATTGGCGTTCTCAACTCATGCGATGCAAAACGGCTAAATTCTTGTTCTCGTTTGAAATAGCCCGCGATATCGTTCTTATTATCCAGCAAAGTCTGCTCTATCTGGCGTGTTTCGCTGAACTTAGTTTCAACTTGGAAAGCGGGTTGATCCGGTGACATTTGGCTAATTTTGTCTTCAATTTGCGCTAATGGCCGAGACAATATTCGCACCATGTAAATGCCATACCCAACCATGACAAATGAAAACAAACCACCGAGCAGCAGCGTAAACTGATGCAGCGAGCTTTCGTATTCGTCCAAGTAATCATCTGAGTCATCTTGAAATACAATGTACATAAGCCCCTTCCCTGAGGGGTGGTTCAATACAACAAAGTGTTTGTCTTCTTCACCAAGCAGGTATTCGTAAAAACCAGGTGAAGTAAAAGAGAGCAACCAATCGGGTGTCGGTGCTTCACTCCAATATGAGTTGAATTCCAATACGTTTGGCAATGGCGCATCCCAGCCCTGTTTCTCGAAATTCTCACTATAAAGCGCAGCTTCAGTATCTAGCCAGTGATGTAAACTCAGCACTTCCAGTTTGTTTTCTGCCACATAAATCAGCGACCAAAAAAGAGTAAACATCACAAACGTCATGACCCCAAAACCCCAACGGATCTTGCGATAAATGCTTGGATATTCGTTATGCTTTAAGTCGGTAACCTTGTCCATGAATAGTCTCTAATCGTGATTCTTCAAAACCTTTGTCTAGCGCGGTTCTTAAACCGTAAATATGGCTACGAAGTGCATCACTTCCGGGTGGTTCGTCTCCCCACACACTATCGATCACTTCTGTGCGCGAGACCGCTGCTGGAGCACGTTGGAGGAGCAATTTTAAAATTTTAGTTTGAATTCGACTCAGCTTAATTTCTTTGTCTTTTCTCGTTACTTTTCCTGTCCGCGCATCTAAACAAATATCTGCAAATTTGAGCGTTCCGATATCTTGTCTTGGACCACGATTAGCCAAAGCATGAACACGCAAACTGAGCTCTTCCATCGCAAATGGCTTCATTAAATAATCATCTCCCCCCGCTTTAAAAGCCGCGATTTTGTCCTCTAGCGTATCTTTTGCCGTTAGGAAGAGAATTGGCGTTCCACATAACTTATCTTGTCGAAGCTTCTGTACCGTACTGATGCCATCGAGCTTCGGCATCATGATATCCATGATGATTACATCGTAATGATTTTCCTCGATTAACTTAATCGCAGCCTCTCCATGAAACGCACAATCGATAATCATGCCTTCTAGCTCAAGATAGTCTGCAATCGTCTCCGAGACGTTATGGTTGTCATCTACAATTAAAATTTTCATAAAATCACATTTCTTCACGATCTCTTCACGATATGCCCAATAAGATACAGGCAATTTCCTAAACTCGCTCGTAAATTGAGGTTAATACAATGAAAAAACTCGCTCTTATTTCTGTAGTAGGTTTGGCATTGTCTGGTTGTGGTGGTTCAGGTGGTGGCAGCAATAGCGATAGCACATCAACTCAACCAGCAGTGAAACCAAGTGTAGCGATTGGCTCTGTTGAAGCGGTCAACGCTGAAGAAAGCACGTTAACCGTCAATGGACATACGTATCGTGTGTCTGAGGTGGTTTATGACGACACACAAGTGCAACTGGCCGATGTAAAACCAAAAATGGTGGTTCGCGTGGGTTCAGATATTCGGCAAACTTCGGACAATGGCGTCCGAGTCATACTTGAACCAACCATTACTGGACGTGTGACAGCAATTGATCATGTGAAGAAAAAATTCACGGTAAACGGCGTAGAGCTGCAGTTTGACGATTTAAGTGATGATATAGAGGTCAACGACTGGGTGATGGTGTCATCATTGCCAACTGCTGATGCGGGTTATCGAGTGTTGTCTGTGGTCGAGCTCGACGTAGATAACGATTACCCAGCACTTGATAACGACTACGAACTGGAAGGCCGTATTACCAGTATCGATGCAAATGCTGGAACATTTAAGTTAGGTGGAAAAGTAACGGTGACATATAACAACGTTAACCAGCTTAGCATTGGTCAATGGATTGAAGCCGAAGGTGAAATGCAAAACGGTATCTTCATGGCACATGAGGTAGAAGTTGAAGGCTACGACGTCATAAGCAATGACAGCGATGTGGAAGGCATCGTCACTTGGGTTGCAAATGACTACAGTGAGTTCTCACTAAACTACCGAGGTGCATTCTTCATCGATAACGCAACACGATTTGAAGATGGCAGCAAAGCGAACCTAAAACAAGGCCAAGAAGTGGAAGTAACGTCTGTCGTGAAAAATGGCAAACGCATCGCTACCGTTATTGAGTTTGAGCAACCAGACTTTGACGATAACAACCAATGGCAAGGTAAAGAATTTGAATGTGAAGGATACGTATCAAACTACGATGCTGAAGCAAGAACATTTGAAATCGAGCATTGTGAGAATGATGCTGATCAAGTACTAACTAACACCACCGTTGTGATTGATGCACAAACACGCTTCCAAGGCATTGAAGAACTTAACCTAAATGGTGCTCGTGTCGAAGTCGAAGGTGTGATCATTAACGAGCAAAATATTGCCCGTGAAGTGGAGTTAGACGTTTACGACTACTAATCCCTTCTACGCTTAAGAAAAAGTGTCACTTCGGTGGCACTTTTTCTTTTCACCTTACTTTGCTTCCCAAGCTCAAACCAACAAATTCTCAGCCAAAGCCTTTTCTCTCCGTTACACTTTACCTATGTTTCACAACATTGGTGACGAATATGAAAAAACGCAACCTCATTTTGTTAATCTTGTTTTTTGGTTCAGCCACGAGCTTAGCTAGCGTTATGGATCCTGACTGCGATGCAGAAAAGGCAGCTAAAGCCGCTGCGACAAAAGCCGTGGTTGGTGTTGGGGGTCGCTGTACGCCTAAAGAGGCACTGAAAGATACCGCAGTTGATGCAGGAAAAGACAAATTGCCAGATGAAGGGGTGGCGGGTAAAGCTGTTGATGCAATGACACCGGAAAAAGAGAAGAAAACGGTGAAAGACGTAACCAAAAAGCTCAATAAAGATTGATACGCTTTCTTGTAGTTAACTTTAATAGCGAAACTCCCCCCTCCCCAAAAAAAAGAGCGCCGATTGACGCTCTTTCCGAACTCTAATAGATAACCAATTATGCGGTTTCTGCTTCACCTATCCAATGATAATGGTGGTTGGCTTTTTTCCCCACTAAACCGAGCTCTGCCAATTCTTCAAATACCTTGTCTACCTCTTCCGCAGACAGCCTAAACTGTTTAGCAACGGCTTTTTTGGTGCACGTAATTTGATGCGTTTTAAGTGCATCGCTAACTTGCTCTAACAAGGTTTTCGGTTCCTTTGGTTCTTCTGGCTCCGGCGCAGCTGGTATTTCTTGCTCTTCTTCCTCTTTTATATGAGGAAGATAACCCGCAGGCGCTGGGTCTATATCGCGAACTGTTTTCAATATCATGCCCTCATTTCTGCGATAGAAATATCGGAACCGTTGCTCTTCACCAATCAAGCCAACAAAAAATGCAGCAAAGAAGTCCAAAAGAATCGAAAGAAATACAACCAAGCCAAGCTGAGCTTGTTGAGAGGTGGTACCAAATGCATTGGCTAGGCTATCAATCAAACCAATCACTGAGCCTTGCGTCACCGGCGGTAAACTATCACGCTCCATAGCCAAGCGTTGCTGCTCTTCACGTAAGGTTTTGTTTTGATCCTGAATGCGAGTTACACCAGTCGCGATACGCTCCATCTCGATGTATTTCTGCGCTGCCATATTGTTGAGCTCAATCTGCTTATCGATTGCCGCAATCTGACGATTAAACGCTTCCACTTTCGCCTGCTCTACCGAAATATGACTTTGTGCACTATTGGTTGCACTATTAATCCCACCAATACTACCGCCAATGGAAATCGCAGCTAAAACTAAATAAAACACGAGAGCGGTTGCTGCTCCTGTGTAGTTGCGATGGGCTCGGCGCTCACCGTATTCATACCAAGCGTAAAATTTACCTGCTTCAAAAATGATCGCTAAACCACCAAATAAGGTTTGCATCATCGGGTTTTCGTCGATAGACAAAAACAGCAATAGAGAAAAAATAGTCGATGCTAAAATCGCAGCACCGGTGAATGCATATACACTCACCATGGCAAATCGACCTTTAGGGTATCGATATCCAATCTGTTGTTCGTATTTCATTTGAGAAATTTCTTAAGATTAATCGCCCCTCCGACTAAGTAGGACGGACGTTTCTGGCATGTACAAAGGAGCGCAGAATACCGTATCCTTTATTAAATTACTGTCATAATTCCGTTAATGGAAAACAAGTGAAGATTCGGTGTGCATTTTGAATCGATATCAGCCAAATCTAGCACGTAAAAACACCACCACGACACCCACTAACCGAAGCTTCAGTGGCATATAAGAGAGATTAATTCGGTATCTTCAAAAGCGACTAGGCAAGACTGACAAGTTGAATTGGAGGTTGTGAATGTCAGCCGAATCAAAACATTAAAGCGTTAAAAATAGGCAATAAAACAAATAATGCACACTTGCATCACCTTTTAGTAAACTGATAATTACATTGTTTGGTTAATTTGTTAGTATCCCGCGCCGAAGAAGATAAGCACTCAATTGTATGGAAAACACTCTAATACAGCACAAACACCATCGCTTGCACGCTATTGCGGTTATTATCGCGGTGTTGTTTCAGTTGTATTTAGCGTCCACAGCCGCTCTTAACCCTACACAAGTTCACAGCACAACTTGGCTCAACAAAGTCCAAAGTGAAAAGGTTTTACTGTGTACCGCAGATGGTTTCAAATGGGTGGATATCAATACGTTGATTGAGGCTAACGCTCAATCTTCTTCTAAGCTCATCCAAGATCTTAACTTACACGACGGCTTTCAGTTTGAATGTCCGCTTCTTCAAGCTGTTCAATTCTTTCTTCTGGTTGCGATTGGGCTTTACCTGACAACCATCCATTGGCTGCGCCGAGTAAAGTATGCACTGACGACTTATCACTTTTCAAAATGCGATAAGCTCGTTTACAAACACATCGCGCCTAAGCACTCTCCGCCGAGTGTTTTTCCTGCCTAACAGGCATCTAATCATTGACAACTTTATTCAAAAATAACGATGACTCTGTTTGTTGTCCATTCAGAGAAGCTATTAATTCAAAAGGAAAAACACATGCTTAAATCATTAAAAACCGCCGCTATCGCGCTTATTGCTGTCATCGCTAGCCCACTGAGTTTAGCGCACGATTATGAAGCAGGAAAAATTCATATCGACCATCCATGGAGCCGCGAAGCGCCACCAAACGCACCTGTTATCGGTGGTTTTTTTCAATTAACCAACCACGGTGACAGTGAAGATGCATTGATCGCAGCAGAAAGCCCAATCGCAGGGCATGTCGAAATTCACACGCATAAGAAAGAAGATGGTGTGATGAAAATGATTAAGATTGACGAAGTGCGCGTTCCAGCCAATGACTCAGTGTTGTTTAAGCCAGGCAGCTTCCATTTAATGATTTTTAACCCAACACAAACTCTTAAAGAAGGCGACCGCTTCCCTATGACGTTAACATTCAAAAACGCGGGTAAAGTGGAAGTAGAAATGGCGGTTGAAAAACAAGGTCACATGGAAAAACACATGCACCATTAATGACGTAAACAAAAGTGCCCGCTGATTTAGCGGGCATTTTTATCTCAGCTTAGTCAAAATCATTATTCCGGTAGATCCTAACTCGACTCTTCAGAATAATGGTGATGAATAACGCTCGGCGAAACGGGGTCACATATCATAACAGCGTGCTCGGGCAAGAGATTCTAAATCACGCTCGTCCCTCACTATTCAGAATGACCTTGAAAGACTTAAGATCCTAAAAAGGTTCCCTACCCGCTTAAAACTCAACCTCTCGACAAAGTTCTCCAACCATCACTTGGCAAGCCTAAATGAAATCATAAGTTTGGCAACAAAGACCCACTGTTAATCGGCTTTCTTTCTACTTGAAACAAACCTCAGCCCAACGAGCTAAGCCGGCAGTTACTGAGCCAAAATAGTTTCCACTGACAACCGGAATACTTGGCAGTACGGTTTGCACCGCATCGCGCAAGATTGGCGAGCGTGCCGAACCTCCAGTCATAAAGATAGCATCGGGTTTAACTCCAGCTTGCTCTACCGCTTCTGTCACCAACGCCGTCATTTTATTCTTTGGCGACTGGATCGCTTCGATCATTTCGTCACGTTGTACATCAACTTCAATCGTTTCTGATAGTAAGTTGATGCCAGTTCGGTAAGAAGCTTGTTCTGAAAGTGCCACTTTTGCCTCTTCGGCACGGCGAACAATGTTGTAGCCTAAAGACTCATGATACACCTCTAGCAAACGAGCAAGTTTTTCTGGCTCTTGAGCCTGCTTTTGAAGCAACTTTAACGCTGATAGGTTCTCTCGCGAATAGAAGTCACTCTGCGCTTCTACATTATTGATTGCTATCGGGTTCCAGAATTGGGTAGTCGGCATCACAATGCCTGACTCCATTTTACTTCCCATGCCAAAAGGGAACATGAGCTGCTTAAATGCTAGCGCGATATCAAGATCATTCCCGCCGACACGCTGGCCACTGTGAGCTAACAAGCTTGCGGTCCTATCTGCTTTGCCGCGCCAAGACGGTCCCATTTGGATCAACGAACAGTCCGTTGTACCACCGCCAATATCGACTACTAGAATGATTTTATCTTCGCTGAGTGTCGCTTCATACTCTAGGCCCGCCGCGACAGGCTCAAACTGAAACTCCACATTTTGGAAGCCCGCACGTTTCGCTGCCCGCAACAAAATGCGTTCAGCCTGAATGTTAGCCGTTTCACCGCCACGCCCATGAAAGTTAATTGGTCTGCCGATCACAGCATCGGTAATACTTTGCTGCGCATCGTTTTCGGCTTGAGACTTAATATTGTCCATCATCGCGCAGACAAGGTCTTCGAAGAAAGCCAATTGCACATCACGCAAGCCAGATGCACCAAGAAAAGACTTCGGCGATTTCACATAATAGATATCGCGAGGATCTTCCAAATAGAGATTAAGTGCAGCCTGACCAAACGCGATGTCGTCGGATTCTAAGTCAATACTTTCTTCTCGGTTTAAATTGATTGCCCGGCGTAAAACCTGCTCACCAACTTGATCTAATGGTTTAATATCTCGATGGCGAAATAAATGCTCGGATACCGATTCACGAGTCGGTGCAGCAAGGGTGGAAGGAATAAAAGGGCTGTTTCCTTCCAGATTAAGCAGTACTGGATCACCCGATTCCATTTTAGCCACTGAACAGTTTGCAGTACCATAGTCAAAGCCGATAAACATTGTTTCTCCCACTGTCCCACTGATTAGTGGCCTTTTGAGCGTTAAAAAGCTGGCAATGCTAACTTAATGGCATAAGAATTACTATCCCAAAATCAAGTGTAATTTAACGTGGAAAATCTATCTAAGGTACACTACTTTCTCTTTTTGCAGATGGCACAACAACCGCTACCAGTAAAGCTAACAGCAGGAACACAGGGCTAAGCATTAATCCATGCCAGATTGAATACCCATCATGGAACAGCCAGAATATACCAAGCGTCAGTAGGTACGAAAAGTAGCTGCAAAACACCAAGCTAATCGCGACAAAGCGCTTTTGATTAATAATAAGAATCCGCACTAGATACTGGCTAAGAATACCAGAGCAGCGCATGGCAAGTTGCCAATTAATGATAAAGAAAGCAAGCGCAATAAACCCAGCTACGACCAGTGCATCATGCGTACTTAAAATGAAGTAGCTACCAAATCGGCTTATGATGACCGGATAATCGCCTTCGTATATCGTTGACCAAGATATTGCGTTCGCTGCTGCTACGTAATTGGCAAAATAAGCAATGGCGTAGAAAGTTGTTTGAGAACTGAACGGCTGAAATACATCCGTACAAAATCCTCGCCACTCTTCTTTGTTGGCGGTAGGCCCAACCCAGTCACGTTTTTTTTGGGCGGTACGCCCGGCAAACTCAGGCCCGTTGCGAAACAACAGCCAAAATATATAGAGTGCAAGTATAACCAAGAGTATTGAAAACATACCCTTCCCCCTCAGAAATTATCGGCGCCACTGCCAATGGCGTTGGGGTCGTAAACTGCACTTCCCTGCTATACCTATTTGATTTATCAAAGACTTATTATTTTATTACCACCAAAATTCATTCAACGGCATACTATACAGCGACATTTTCACGCTTTGTGTGAAGTTCGAAAGCCTACTTTTAGGTTTAGCACAAAAATAGCTACAGCAAAGCGTAAGAGAGGGATTCCGCACCCATCAATGAAGATGAGGCGTTAAGCAGAAGCTGTGACCGCAATGAGAAGAGAAGGATTCAAAGCGGCCATGCATGGGCAAGAGGAGCAACTATTTCTCTAACTTTTCTTCAAATACACCAATCTCTCTGCCCAACCAAATCGCGTGTTCTGTGTGATCGAGCAACTCTTCTTCGCTTACTGGGTGAATAAGCACAGAAAAATCGCCTCGAATCGTATCAAGCCACGCCAAGAACTCTTCACTCAATGATTCTAGGTGAATTTCAAACATCGGCATCTTGTGTGGGCCAACTAACCTTCCAACTAATGGAAACACACGCAGCACATCTTGACGCTCTTGACGGATGATCTCGTTCAAGGCTTGCGCTTTATCTTGTTCTCTTAGGGGAAAATAAACATGAGCGTGGTACATAACTTCTCCATAATCACTTCCACTTGAGCACCACCTACTTTGGATAAGCTCAAGGACTGCCGAGGGTATACATTTGTAATGCCGTCACCCTACCTTGATTCCACTCAGTTGGGAAGAAGTTATGCATTCTCATAAGGTCGAGGCTTCGAGCACAACAAAAATTTGCAATTCATCATATAGCAACTGTTTGAGTTGATTCATTAATAATGACTCACTTTGTCAAATTTTACAGCCAAATTTTGTTGCAAATATGTTTCATTAACCAGTAATTAAATTCGAGTTTAAAAATACCACCAACAAAATAGCAGCATATTACTCTGCAAAATCAGGGTGTAAGCAAAACTTTACTACTGAGCGAAAGTCAAAATGAAGCATAATTTAACAATTTGTTTACACTTATTGTATCTGGCTATACCACGATTTAGTTAGAGGGTTAGATACAGAAAAGCCTTTCTCTGTATCTTGCGGTGAAATATTCGCAGCGATGTTATCGACAAATAGTTTAAGGGACGAACAGATGCCTACCGCTATCGAAAGCACACGCAACCTTAGGTATGGCCTTTGCGCTGATATCAGAGTTTGAGTACCCATACAAACTCTGGTTTTGTATGAACAGCTGCAGTCCAAAAGACCCGCAGCGTCAAAAGGAGCTTGAGATGAACGTTCAGGCATTACCCATGCATCGGTTTATCGACCATCGTGGGGACCTAGTCGGCCAACTACCCAACTGGGCTGACACTGAAACATTGGTCGGGTTTTACCGAGATATGGTATTAACTCGCACTTACGACAACAAAGCAGTTGCCTTGCAACGCACCGGTAAGCTAGGGACCTATCCCTCACACTTAGGCGCGGAAGCCATAGGCATTGCGGTCGGCAGAGCACTTAAAGCCGATGATGTGTTTGTTCCTTACTACCGCGATATGCCTGCGATGTGGTGTCGTGGCATTGGCATGGAAAAGAACCTTCAATACTGGGGTGGCGATGAGCGCGGGAGTGATTTTGCTCCTGAAGGCAGTCCGGTTCCTAGCCGAGACCTTCCCTACTGTGTACCCATAGCGACGCAATGTACGCATGCTGTCGGGGTGGCTTCCGCGCTAAAAATTCAAGGTAACCATGAAGCTGCGCTAGTGATGTGCGGCGATGGTGGTACATCCAAAGGGGACTTTCTTGAGTCAATAAACTGCGCAGGTACTTGGAATATTCCACTTGTTTTCGTCGTAAACAATAACCAGTGGGCAATTTCAGTTCCGCGTAGTCTCCAATGTGCCGCCGATTTCTTATCAGAAAAAGCGCAAGGTGCAGGTATACCGGGTATTACTGTCGATGGTAACGATGTCGTCGCCGTTTATGATGCAACTAAAACCGCCCTTGAGAGAGCAAGAAAAGGGAAAGGTGCAACACTCATCGAAGCGGTGAGTTACCGACTGAGTGACCACACTACGGCCGATGATGCGACTCGTTATCGTAAAGAAGATGATGTTCAAACTGCATGGCAATACGAACCTATCGCACGTCTTAAAACGTACCTCCTTAATCAAGGCGCTTGGAGCGACGAACAAGAACAGCAATGGCTAGATTACTGTAAAGAGCAAGTAGAGTTAGCTGTTGAACGCTATCTGAGCTTACCGCCACAAGCACCAGAAACCGGTTTCGATTATTTGTATGAATCGCTACCTCAAGAGCTTCATGCACAAAGAGATGAACTCATCAACAAGGCAATGAGAATGCAGGGAGGCAGACATGGCTGAGCTAACGTTGGTTGAAGCAGTAAACCTTGCCCTGCACCACGAAATGCAACAAGACCCCAATGTTGTCGTACTAGGTGAAGACGTGGGCGATAATGGTGGTGTATTTCGTGCCACTGTTGGACTCAAGCAAGAGTTTGGTCTTAAACGAGTCATCGATACGCCACTCGCTGAAGCCTTAATCGGCGGGGTTGCGGTCGGTATGGCAACGCAAGGATTACGACCTGTCGCCGAATTTCAGTTTCAAGGTTTCGTTTTTCCTGCGATGGAGCACTTAATGTGCCACGCGGCTCGAATGCGTAACAGAACTCGCGGTCGGCTCACTTGTCCCGCGGTTTTTCGTGCGCCATTTGGCGGCGGTATCCACGCTCCGGAACACCACTCAGAAAGCGTGGAAGCGCTATTTGCTCACACTGCTGGATTTAAAGTAGTGATTCCTTCTTCTCCACAACGCGCATACGGCTTACTTCTCGCTGCAATTAGAAGCAATGATCCCGTCATGTTCTTCGAACCGAAGCGCATATATCGCACCGTTAAATCTGAAGTCGTTGATAACGGCGAAGCACTCCCACTCGACACCTGCTTCACCTTGCGTAAGGGGCGAGATATCACGCTCGTTACTTGGGGCGCATGCGTCGTAGAGTCACTTCAGGCCGCGCAAACCTTGTCTAGTCAGGGAATTGAAGTCGAGGTGATTGATTTGGCGAGTATTAAGCCAATTGATACCGCGACGATTTTCAGCTCACTAGAAAAAACTGGACGTTTACTCGTTGTTCATGAAGCGAGTAAAACTTGTGGTGTGGGATCTGAGCTATTAGCTCGAACCGCTGAACACGCCATGTGCTTACTTAAAGCCCCACCTAAACGAGTAACTGGAATGGACACCATTATGCCTTATTACCGTAACGAAGATTATTTCATGGTTCAGAAAGAAGACATTGTGACCGCAGCGCGCGAACTCGTGGAGGATTGGAAATGAAGACGTTTAACTTACCCGATCTCGGCGAAGGCCTCGCTGAATCAGAAATTGTAAAATGGCACGTTAATGTCGGTGACATGGTTAAATTAGATCAAGTGATCTTAACCGTAGAGACAGCAAAAGCGACGGTCGACGTCCCTGCCCCCTATTCGGGCCGTGTGGTCAGCCGTCATGGTGAGGAAGGTGAAATCGTCAATATTGGTGCATTACTGCTAGAGATTGATGAAACAGGTGCCGGGAGAGAAGTAACGGCAGAGAAAAAAGCCACTGCTGACGCCGCAACCGTCGTCGGTAGCGTTTCTCACCAAGCGCATCATGTTAACGTTGATGATTTCTGGATTGGTGGCAACCACAACACGACAGAAAGTAACCTCGTTACCGCCCTGCCTTCGGCTCGCTTGTTGGCACAAAAACTTGGGGTAGATCTTAACCTTGTGTCAGGTAGTGGCCCGAACGGACTTATCGTAGATGCCGATATTTACGACGAAGCCGGAAAACAGCGTCCAGGCACCGAAGTTTTGAAAGGCGCTCGACGTACCATGGTATCGTCTATGACCGAATCGCACGAACATGTTGCTGCCGTAACCATTACGGAAGAAGCATTGTTGGAAGATTGGCTGCCAAACGAAGATATCAGTATCCGCCTTGTTCAAGCGATTGTTCATGCGTGTCAAGAAGAGCCCGCTTTAAACGCTTGGTTTGATGCCGAAACCATGACACGCTGTGTACACACAACGGTCAATGTAGGAATTGCAGTAGATAGCCGTCATGGATTGTACGTGCCAGTCTTGCGCCACGCAGATGAATACGAGCCACAAGATGTTCGTCGTTGGCTCGATCAAACCGTTGAAGGGATCAGAGAGAGAAAAATCGGTCGTGAGCAATTGCAACACGCGACGATTACTCTTTCCAACTTCGGCGCGATTGCCGGTATTTACGCGACACCTGTCGTCACACCGCCACAAGTCGCTATTGTCGGCGCGGGCCGAATACTCGACCGAGTTGTGATAAGAAATGGTCAAGCAATTTCGGTGAAAGCAATGCCGCTATCCGTAACGTTTGATCATCGCGCTTGTACTGGTGGTGAAGCTGCAAGGTTTACAAAAGTACTTGCAGAGCACCTGCAACGTCCGAGCGAAAAGTAACTTATAAAAATCAAATGATAAAGGCTTCCAGTCCGGAAGCCTTTTGTTTTAGGAAGCAAGACTATATCTACAGCTTCTCTAACAGCTCAGGCATTACCACAAACAAATCGTCGACCAATCCATAATCTGCAATGTCAAAAATAGGCGCATCAGGGTCGCTATTAATTGCAACAATCACCTTGGAATCTTTCATTCCCGCCAAATGCTGGATCGCGCCAGAAATTCCGACGGCAATGTATAACTCCGGTGCAACAATTTTGCCGGTTTGCCCGACTTGATGGTCATTAGACACATAGCCCGCATCGACCGCCGCTCGTGACGCCCCTACCGCTCCACCTAGCTTGTCAGCCAATTGTTCTACTAAAACAAACTTCTCTTTACTCCCGAATGCACGACCACCCGACACCACTACTCTAGCCGCTGGCAATTCTGGTCGCTCACTTTCTGGCGTTTGTTGCGAAACAAACTCACTAAGTTTATTGATAATCACCGTGTCGACTTGAGTAAGCTTAGGGACAACTGGCGTGTCAGATATCTCTGCGGCATCAAAAGCCGTACTTCTTATGGTCATCACTTTATAGGGGTCATTCGACGTGACTCTCGCCAATGCATTTCCAGCATAAATTGGACGAATCACCGTATCGATAGACTCGATTGTCATCACGTCAGAAAGTTGACCAACATTAAGCAACGCCGCCACACGAGGCATCACATTCTTACCAAATGTACTGGCAGGAGAAAGAATGTGTGAGTAGTTTTTGGCTACTTGTGAGATCAAAGGTGCGATATTTTCCGCTAATCCATGTTCATATCCCTTCGCATCAACCCAGATAATTTCTGCAACACCTTGAACACAATTCAACTCATCCAAAACTGATTGGCACTGATAACCAATAAGCAACACAGAAACAGGAAGCGATTTATCATCATCCTTAATCTCAAATGCCGCTTTAATTGCACACAGCGTCCCTACAGCCAACGATTGGTTGTCATGCTCTGCGAGCACAAGTGTTGCTAATGGTCGGTCTTCCATGGTCATGCCTCATATAACACGTCAGATCCATTACTTGAGCTTAGTCCACTTCACGTTAACGTCAACTGAGCTATAGTTTTCTGTATAGAAACCAAAAACCTGTCACGCAGATGACGATAATAGAAAGGAAGCATAGAGATGGAACGAGAATGCATGGAGTTTGATGTCGTGATCGTGGGGGCCGGACCTGCAGGCTTAAGCGCCGCTTGTCGGCTAGCTCAACTCAGCCAAGACAGTGAAGGTGACGCACTTTCAATTTGCGTTGTAGAAAAAGGCTCAGAAGTGGGCGCACATATTTTATCTGGCGCTGTTTTTGAAACTAGTGCCTTAGATGAGCTTTTCCCCAATTGGAAAGAAATGGAGGCCCCGCTAGCAGCCTCGGTTCAACGAGATAATTTCCTTTATCTTACTACTGAACAAAACCATATTCGCGTTCCCCACTTCCTTACACCGCGTCCAATGATAAATGGCGAGAATAATTACGTAATTAGCCTTGCCAACCTTTGCCGTTGGCTCGCTAACCAAGCAGAAAATCTTGGGGTGGAAGTTTTTCCGGGCTTTGCCGCTGCAAGCATCAATTATGATCAGACTGGCGCCGTGACAGGCATTAACACGAGCGATATGGGACTAGATAAGAACGGCCAGGCCAAACCTAACTTTGAACCAGGTATCGAGCTAAGGGCAAAATACACCCTTTTTGCTGAAGGTTGTCGCGGACATCTGGGTAAAGAACTTATTCAAAGGTTCGACCTAGACGCAGGAAAGCAACCACAGCACTACGCGCTTGGCCTAAAAGAGATATGGGAGTTACCCACTGACAGTAAGGATGTATCTGGCAGTGTTATCCACTCCGCTGGCTGGCCCTTGAGTGAAACAAATACTACAGGCGGCGGTTTTCTCTATCACATGGAGAACAACCAAATCGCCGTCGGGCTTATTGTCGACTTGAATTACAGCAATCCTTACTTGAGTCCGTTTGACGAATTTCAACGCTTTAAGCACCATCCTGCTATTGAACCACATTTGAAAGGTGCTCAGCGCATCGCTTACGGCGCAAGAGCCATTGCGAAAGGTGGGCTTTCCTCTCTGCCGAGACAGCAATTCCCTGGCGGTTTATTGATTGGTTGTGATGCGGGGACTTTGAACGTCGCAAAAATTAAAGGCAGCCACACAGCAATGAAGTCCGGAATCATTGCAGCAGAAGCGGTACATACGGCCCGACAAACTGGAGCTTCTGAGCCAGACTACCAGTCGTTGTTTGAATCATCATGGTTGTATGACGAACTCGCCGAAACGCGTAACTTTGGCGCGAACATTCATAAGTTTGGCAGCATACTTGGTGGTGCTCTTTCGACTTTTGAACACAACCTGTGGCAACCACTGGTTAAGAAGCCGTTACCTTGGTCTATCAAGGACTATTCGCACGATCATGAGCAGTTAAAACCTAAACAAGAGTGCCACCCAATTGCATACCCAAAACCAGATGGTGAAATCAGTTTTGATAAGCCTTCGTCGGTATTTTTGTCGGGAACACAGCACGAAGAGAATCAACCTTGTCACCTTGTTCTGACTTACCCTCACATTCCAATTGATGTGAATTTAGGTATGTATGACGAACCAAGTCAGCGCTATTGCCCCGCTGGGGTTTATGAAGTGGTGGAAGTGAACAATAAGTTGAAGTTTCAGATAAATGCCGCCAACTGTGTGCATTGCAAAACCTGTGACATCAAAGATCCTTCACAAAACATCACATGGAAAGCACCAGAAGGCGGCGGTGGACCGAGCTATCAAAACATGTAGATACGTTAGTATGTTGACGATCTAACAAATGGATAAACAAACCGATTGGCAGAGCCTCATTACTCCTGCCAATCGGCAAAATGATCAAGCAAGAAGTCGATAGCCAATCGCGCTCGTAGTGGCAGAAAGTGACGATTCTGATAAACAATCCAGCTGCTGTTGCCACTTCCCCAATAGGGCTCTAGGATTGGCACCAAACGACCAGACGAAATAGCATCGTTGAAACTGCTCTTCGGTAAGTACGCCACACCTAATCCTTCTGCACAGGCTTGCAAGACCGTGTGTGCGTTATTGCTCTTCCATCTGCCCTGCACTTTTACGCCATCTAAAGGCTTGCCGTCTTTTTCAAACAACCAAACGTCTTTGTTGGCAATAATGCAGCTATGACGCTTGAGTTGCTCGGGGTGCGTTGGCAAACCATGTTCATCGAGATAACGCTGACTGGCTGCCGCTGCCATGGGACGATCCACCAGCTTTCTCGCAACCAAGCCTGAATCACTCAACCTTCCGTAACGAATAGCGAAATCGAAGCCATCTTCAATAAAGTTGACCATGCTGGTGTTGAAGTTGATTTCTACCGTGAGATTAGGATGTTGCTTGGCAAACGCCATCAAGGCAGGCGCTACATGGTTCTCAGAAAACGCACCAGCGGCGCTCACGCGTAACGTACCACTCAGTTGAGTTTGCTGCGTGGTGAGCTGTTCATTCGCTTGCTGAAGCCCAATCACCAACTCTTTACACTGCTGATAATACGCTTGCCCTGCTTCCGTTAGACTCACCATTCTTGTCGAACGGGCTAACAAGGCGACACCTAATCGCTCTTCTAACCTTGTGACTTGACGACTGACATGACTGGTACTGCAACCTAACTGTTTTGCCGCTGCAGAAAAACCTAAGCTCTCAGCAACCGTAACAAACTCATTGATACCTTCAAAACTGTCCATACTTACCTTTGCTATATAGCAATAATGTTTTGCCAATTAATTGTATTATCACTTATTTGTTTAGCAATTAGTATGAAGGTGTTCAACAAATACACGTAAGCCAAAAAGGAAACCATCATGAAGAAAGTACTCATCATTGTGACGAACCATGCGACCCTAGGTGAAACTGACCAAGCAAACGGAACTTACGCGCCAGAGCTCACTCATGCCCTTAGCGAACTGCTGGGTGCAGGCTTCGATTACGACATTGCCTCTATCAAAGGCGGGCAAGCACCACTGTACGGAACCGACATCGAAGGCGACGCAGTGAACGAGAAAATTTTGGCGGATGATGATTTCCAGAACCGCATCAACAACACGATTCCAGTGTCACAAATCAACGGTGACAACTACGATGCGATCTTCTATCCGGGTGGTTTTGGTCTTCTTTCAGACCTAGCGAGCAACGAAGATTTTGCCAAGATTTCCGCAAAACACTATGAAGAAGGCGGTATTGTGGCAGCAGTTTGTCATGGTCCGGGCGCTCTTCTTCCTATCACGCTTAGCAATGGCGAGAAGCTACTTGCGTCTAAATCAGTGACAGGTTTCACTCGCGAAGAAGAGATCGACTTCGGCACCATCAACGATATCCCATTCCTATTGGAAGAATCTCTTGCACGCAGCGCAGCGCGCTACTCTAAAGTGCAACCTTGGCAAGAGTTTGTAATTGTGGATGATCGTGTCATCACAGGTCAAAACCCAACGAGCGCACACGGCGTAGGCAGAGCGATTGTTGAACACCTAGCTTAAACGCGCCGGAAACTACAACCATCCTAGAAGAGGAAAGCGTGCTTTGTCATGCTTTCCCTTGCTACAGGCGATCGCAAGATGCGCTTATACTTCTTCCCCTGCCTCGTCCTCTTCTACGATATCCGTTTCTTGGCTCGCCTCTTCCAACCATTGCTGTAAAGATTCACTTGCTAGCACCTTCTGTTGGTAAGCTTTGGCACCTTCGGATAACTCGATACCGTAAGTTTGGAAACGCAATGCCACAGGTGCATACATAGCATCAGCTATCGACCATTCTCCAAATAGCCAACCGTTGGGATACAGTTTGGCTTGCTCAGCCCAAATGGCATCAATACGCGCAATATCCTTACGCGCACCATCCGTTAGATCGACTTTTCTGCGTGCGCGGATGTTCATTGGGAGTTCGCTTCTTAAGTTAAAGAAACCCGAATGCATTTCTGATGCGATGGCGCGTGCTTTAGCCCGTTCTGCAGACTTACTTGGCCATGCTTTGTCTTGTAAGTATTGCTCGTTAACGTATTCCAAAATCGCTAATGAATCCCACACGGTTGCGTCACCATCCACTAAGGTAGGGACTTTCGCGGTTGGTGTAATATCTTCCAAGGTCTTATAAAAATCTTCTGTGAATAAATTGAGCTTGGTGACTTTCACATCCAGTTTGAATTGAGAAAAGATCAGCCATGCGCGAAGTGACCAGCTTGAGTAGTTTTGATTAGCAATAAACAGTTTCATGACGCCTCCATGCGGTTCGTGTTTTGAGTACCCATCCATAATATCTGATTGTATTTAAGGGGACTAACGGATAGTTTTGATGGAACACTTCAACAAAAACGATGGATGAGTTTTAGATATGGATATCGATGCGTTGCGCAGCTTTCTTGCTTTTGTCGAAACGGGCAGTTTCACTCGTGCAGCCAAGCAGATCAATCGCACCCAATCCGCGTTCAGTGCTCAAATGCGTAAGCTAGAAGACGAACTCAGCGTCAGTTTGTTTGAAAAAGAAGGTCGCAACCTAGTATTGAGTGAAGCGGGACTGGCACTGCGCTCTCACGCCGAACTATTGGTTAACTTGCACAATCAAGCACTGAAACAAGTGAAGCGCTATGAAAACAAGCGCCCTCTTCGCTTAGGTTGCCCCGAGGATTACAACGACAATATCCTGCCTAAAGTCATCCGCGTATTACAGCAATCTGAGCCCACATGTTCAATTCAAGTCTTCAGTGAGCCAAGCATCACCTTGAGAGAAAAACTTGATGAAGGAAAGCTAGACGCCGCTATTGTGACAAGAGCACCGGACAGTGAGGAAGGTTACTGGCTAGCAAGCGACAAAGGCGTGTGGATTGCTCATCCTGATTTTGACATTGAGAACGCCCAACCTCTCCCTCTCGCCCTATTCCAAACCGACTGTAAATACCATGCGGCAGCAGTAGACGGATTAACCAAACGTGGCACTCCTTATCAACTACTGGCATGTTGCAATACGGCTTCTGCACAACGAGCAATTGTACGTTCAGGCATGGCTATCGGTGCGATGGGCAGTGTTAGCGTTAGCGAGGATCTTAAGATCTTAGGCGATATGCCATCGCTGCCTTCCGTGGATATCGTTTTGGTCACGGGCGTCGAGCCTCATCCGATACTGGATAAAGAATGCTTGGCGCAATTGGTTGAGTTAATGGCTTAACTGAATTCGCTAACCAATCACAAAGTTGAATTCGCCCGTTAATCGCCCGTCGATTCGTATGGTTTCAAACTGTAGATAATCACGGGCTTTGCCACCCCACCATTCATCACCAGTATTGCCTTTTAAGTACAACTGAGTGGTCAGAAGCTCTTGGTTATCCCGCCACAACTTAACGTGAATGTGCGGAGGACGAGAGGCATAAGGCACAGGATACAAAGTCTGGAATAAGTAGCGACCATCCGATTGAGTTTCGAATGCGCCAAAGCCTGCAAAGTGAGCATCAAACTTATCATTATTTGGCTGCTTAGGATGATCGTAAATCCCCTGCCCATCGCATTGCCAGGTTTCTACTTTGATGCCTGAGACAGGGTTTCCCGATGTATCTACTACTCTGCCTTGCAACACGATAGGTTCACCGACCAAGCCTTCTGATTGCAGAATCAAGTTTTGACGAAGAGGAATATCCACTACTGGATAAAATGGCCCTTCAGTTTGTGCTGGCGTTGGCCGCATTGGTGTTTTCGCTTTTAAAGAGGGGGCGAACAACAATGTCCACAGCGCTAAAAAGTGTCTTCTTTCCATGGTGCCACCAATACAATTGCGTTGAATTAAGTTTGGGGGAACTTAAGGAATTTGCCATGACGAATATAAAAAATGCCCCTGCAAGAGAGCCATTCGCAGAGGCACTGTGGAACTAAATGATGAGTGTTGATTGAAGGATTATGCGGCTTCGAACGCCAATGCTTTCTTCTCTACCTGACGGAAAATGAGAGTTAGCACACCATTTACCGTTAAATAAAATGCGCCTGCAATACCAAATACCGTCAACGTATCGTAGGTTTGTGCGTTAATGCGCTGCGCATAACCCATCAGATCCATGATCGTAATCGTGCTTGCTAGTGACGTGCCTTTGAAGACCAAAATCACTTCGTTCGAGTAAGCAGGAACAGCACGACGAATAGCGTATGGTAGCAGCACTTTTAGCGTTGCGGTTTTGTTCATACCCAGAGCACGACACGCTTGCCATTGACCGGAAGGAATCGCGTTAAACGCTCCTTTGAACAACTGAGTGCTGTATGCAGCGGTATTCAACGCTAACGCCAACATCGCACAGAACCAAGGTTGGCTTAACCATGTCCAGAATACACTTTCTCTTACTGCGTCAAACTGACCAGGACCGTAGTACACCAAAAAGATCTGTACCAACAAAGGCGTACCAGTGAACAAGGTGATGATGCCACGACTTACCCAATGCAAACCCGGAGTACGCAGGATCAGAGTCAGCGTCATCATCAAAGCTAAAAGACAGCCCACAACCAAGGAAGCGGCGGTCAATTGAAGGCTAGTGCTTAAGCCATCCAGCATTTGCCAAACGTGTTGTTCGTTCATGCGGTGGCCTCCTGTCCCATGCTCATACCTTGAATTGAGAACTTCTTATCAATCAGTTTGACGGCACGTTGTGTAATCAAAGTAATGCCTAAGTAAATCGCCGCAGCGGTCGCGTACCATGTAAACGCTTCATGCGTCGCTGCAGATGTTAGCTGCGCTTGCTTCAACAAATCCGTTACGCCAATCAGTGATACAAGCGCGGTGTCTTTCAGCAGAACCAACCATTGGTTAGTTAAACCTGGTAGTGCGTGTCTTACTGCTTGTGGTAAAACAATGCGAACGAAAGCGTGTGCTTGACTGATGCCGAGTGCACTTGCTGCTTCTCTCTGCCCTCTTCCAACGGCTTTTAATGCGCCACGTAGAGTTTGAGAAGCGTAGGAAGCGAAGATCAATGACAACGCCACCACGCCAGACAAGAACGGGCTAACTTCAATAAAGTCGCCGGTGATTAAAAACAGAACCTGCGTCGAACCAAAATAGATGAACAACACGACAAGGATTTCTGGCAAGCCACGTACAATCGTCACAAACGCCGTCATTGGCCATTTAACGAAAACGCGGCGAGACATTTCACCACTGGCGAATACCACTGCCAGAATCAAACCGACTAAGAGGCTTGTGAAGGCTAGCTGGACAGTCATCCAACTAGCTTGAACAAGCGATAAAGAGTAACCCGTTAGTGCCATATTACTTACCGAAGTATTTGTTGTAGATTACGTCGTATTCGCCGTTTGCTTTCACTGTTTTCAGTGCTGTGTTCAGCTTGTTCACTAGCTCGTCGTTACCTTTATTTACTGCGATACCGAAACCGTTACCGAAGTATTTAGGGTTAGTGATGTGCTCACCCACGTAAGCTAGGTTGTCTTCTTTCTTGAACCATTCTGCTACGACTGCTGTGTCACCGAATACAGAATCAATACGGCCATTTTTCATATCGATGAACGCGTCTTGGTAGCTTGAGTAAGGAACCGCGGTTACGCCCGGCATTTGCTCAATCAGGTAGCTTTGGTGTGTTGAGCCGTTTTGAACACCAACACGCTTACCTTCTAGTGCTTTTTGATCAGCCACTTTTTCTTTGATAGAAACAAACGCTGCTGAGTTGTCATAGTATGCATTCGTGAAATTCACTTGCTCCAAACGCGCCTCAGTAATGTCCATTGCAGAGATTGCCGCATCGTAGCGCTTGAATTTTAATGCTGGGATCAGGCTGTCAAAAGATTGGTTGTGGAAGGTGCATTTTGCTTCGATTTCTTTACATAGTGCATTCGCCAGATCCACATCAAAACCTTGGATTTGGTTGTTTTCATCCATGTATTCGAATGGGGCGTACGTCGCTTCCATCGCAAATTTGATCTCTTCTTGTGCTGCTGCGTTCGCTGAGACAAGTCCGATTAGTGAAGCTAGTAGAATCTTTTTCATTGCAATACTCCGTGTGTACTTAGTGGGCTGACACTCGCAATGACAGCCGAGCTTATCTGTTAAATAGACTGAACTTTAAAAACGTGATTTAGTGATTTAAGTAGTCAGCAAACTGGGCGGTTTGCGGGTTAGAAAACGAATCATTTGTGCCGTGCTCAACGATGTGTCCTTTTTCTAAATACAGTACGTGACTAGCGATTTTCTTGGCGAAATCCACTTCGTGCGTCACAACTACTTGTGTAATTCCGGTTTCGCTTAAATTTTTAATAATCTTAACGACTTGGTTAGTAATTTCCGGATCAAGCGCAGCGGTCGGTTCATCAAAAAGCAAGACTTCCGGTTTCATCATCAATGCACGAGCAATCGCCACACGTTGTTGCTGACCACCAGAAAGTTGCATCGGCCATGCATCCGCTTTGTCTGCCAAATGCAGCGTCGCGAGAATTTGCATTGCCTGCTTCTTCGCTTCTTCTTTATCCATGCCAGCGACTTTTACCGGAGCCTCAATCAGGTTCTCCATCACTGTCATATGCGGCCATAGGTTGTACTGCTGGAACACCATGCCTACTTTACGACGAAGTGCTAAACCTTGTTTCTCTTTGATTTCAGTAGAGAAATCAAAAACATCATTTGCGATGTTTAGCTTGCCGTTATCCGCACCTTCAAGAAGGTTAAGAACACGTAGTAGAGAGCTCTTCCCTGCACCACTTGGACCAAGTAACACCAGTGTTTCGCCGCTTTCACACTTAAAGCTGACATCGTGAAGCACTTGTGTCTCACCGTAGGATTTATTGATTCCGCTTACCTGAATAGTCATGCTGACATACCGCATTAATTGTCACTTGGCATTTATATTACTCAAAAGGATTTTTTATGCAATAAAAATGTATAAAAATTAATTTTGTTAAATTTTTGTATGATAAGCAATCAATACAACAGAGAATATGACTGGTTTAATCAGTTGGTTTTAACTGAAATTGTTGATGAAAATCCAACAATATGATGGCAATCGAAACAAGGTTAAAATTCTGGTTAATTTTGTGCTTGTGTAGACGGAATTTTGAGTCTTTGAACGTACTACACCCGACGCAGACCTTCTCATTTTTGCCGGGCTTCCCCCCTCGATTTCCGGTAAAGCCTTCTATCGGCGGGTTCCTGATTAGGACTTTGTGAATGGACTATAATTTCTCTTTGTATTCCGGCCCTTAATTCGAGTCATCTAAGTATGAGTGAGATAACCCCATGTTGAAGTCGCATTGTTTTTCTCTCATTGCACTTGCTTCTCTGAGCTTACTTTCTATACCCAGCGTTTGGAGTAGAACAGCAATCGTGTTACCTGGATTGCATGAACAGGGTATTGATCTTCAAGATAAGCCTATCTCTGCTGCCGCTGCACTTGAATGGGAGTTGGATAATGCCGATATTGTGTTTGGAGCTTACGAAAATAAGAGTGATAACGAGCGTGTAAAAGCGCTTGGTTACATGTACAACCAAAAGCTGGAACTTAACTCAGGTTGGCTGGAAAACGATATACGTAACCAAGCAGAACTGAGTGGAATTGACTACGAAGATTTCTTTCTCCACTTTTCTGAAAACACCATCATCGCAGAGGTAGACTCTAGCCATGGTGAAAATACCTTACTCAATCGAAAACCGATGATCGTTGGTTATACCGCCAGTGCTGACCACGCCGGTTTTTGGCTATATCAACAGCCACCATGGGATGCTGACGTATTTGGTCAGGCGAATGATGGTGGCGCGCTCTATGTTTATCACTCAGAGAAGTTCGACCGCTTAGCATTTACGTTCTCTCAGTTTGCTCAAGGCGGCAGCTTCACGATTGAATACCCTTCTGCTATCGACTCGTTTGGTCGGGTAACTGAATGGAAAAGCTTCGCGATTAAAAAAGACAAAACTGAGAACATGACTAAAAACCAAACAGTAAGCTGGTCTGTTCCTTTGGATTGGGTTCGCGCTACAACGCATGATGGTAGCGGAAAAACTTATGGTGGCGGTCAGTACTTTGGCTCCACCTTTTTACGCGACGGCGGCCGCCTTTACGTTGCGAAAATTACTTGGCATGACGACAACATAGAAAACCGCCCACGTCTCGAAAACATTCAACTCAAAGATAGCTTCCCTGCCGTCAATATCTCAGGAGCACCAACGGAGACACCTGAAGGTCAAACCATTCAACGCTGGCGTAAAATTCGTGGCTTTGACAAATCTGCAGATCGAAACCAAGACAATTATCTTTCTTGGAATGAATACAAAAACCGTTCGAATAAGAATGCAACGGCACGATTTCGTTGGGAGTCACGGGTTATTCCATTTGGTCGTATGTGGAATCAAACCTCTTCTTGGGCATTGACCAATCTCGGTAATCCCGTTTTTACCAATACAATGCGCCACTATTACCAAGCTGAATGGGCGAAACAAGGTTTAAATGGTGCGTACAACGACGACACGAATAAGTTACTCGGAGAAAATCAGTTCTACGTTTATTCCGGTGGTACGGTGGATGAGCTTGGTTTGGTGGCGGGTAGCCAAGCTGCTGACGATGCGTACAAAGCGCAATTCTCGGCGTTCTTGAATAAACTGGCAACGCTGGATGAAGATGCGTTAATTGGCCTCAACATAGGTACGGCAAACTTATTCGGTCGTAATGGGCAAAACCACTTGGTTAACGCTGGCTCCTTGTACTTGCGCGAGCACTACCTTTTCCCTTCTACCGGCTTTAGTGGCTATGCTGGGTTAGCTAAGTTTTGGGATAACTCTGCACTCGCCAAAGCTGGCCAGAAAGTGATTTATCAAGCGACAACGCGTTATGGTCGCGTTCAATACTTTGGGAACACAGAAAACAATTGGAAACAGGACCAATACTCTGCACTAGCAGTGTTCTACTTAAACTATCACCCTGAGCGCAGTTACTTTAATCAGTGGAACAATGGCTACTTATATGGAAGTAATAACACAACAAGTGACAACTTCTGGAAGGCAGGCGTACCAAAGAATATTGCTTATCAACCTAGCACCTTGCTTGCCGTTGATTTGGGAGAGCCTGCCAATCAAATACCAGAGGGGTATCAGGCGACTCCGGTAATGATGTCCACCAGCACGCCCTATCCTGCCGATTACACGGTGATTGGAGATGCTTCTATGAGCAAAGTGGCTCATCCTGACTTGCCCAATGGCGCTATCGATTTGTTACCAACCCATACGTACTTTGCGTATCACTCAGACGATACGGTGGTGGTGCATGGTCCTACGGAGATGGTGTTAGCCCGCGAATTCACTAAAGGCCGAGTGCTGTATCGAACTGATTTCTTTGGCAAGAATATCGATTATTTCACCTCACCGAAGATGACAATCGTGCTTCCAGAGCCTATGCAACCTGTAGATCAAGACGGTAACATCGGCGACTATGTTTCTCATATTGAGATTGGCGGCTACGAAGGAGTGTTCTTGCTGTATTAACGCCCTTTAAACCCTTCTCACCAAACGCTTCATAAATCACCGTTTTTATGCTTAACGTCACTGAAAAAAACTTGTTCACTGAATCTTTATAAACCGATGTATATACTGAAGTAAATGACAACGACAAGGAAATTCAGTCACATGAAGACGACACCTTCAATGCTCTCTGTTCTGCTGCTATCAGCATTATCTACTCATGCAAATGCGGACGAATGCGGAAAAATAACCATCGCAGACATGAATTGGAATTCGGCCAGCTTAATGGCGCACATCGACCAATTTGTCTTAAATGAAGGCTACCAGTGCGATGCGGAATTGATCCCTGGTGATAGCGTTCCTACAGGCACCTCTATGATTGAAAAGGGACAGCCTGACGTTGCGCCAGAGTTATGGACAAACGGTATTAAAGAAGCACTTGATAAAGGGATTGCGGATAAACGCTTGCGTATCGCTAGTGAATCGCTTGTCAATGGTGGTGAAGAAGGTTTTTGGGTTCCCGCCTATCTGGTAAAACAGTATCCAGAACTCGCGACGATAGAAGGCGTCATCAAGCACGCCAAACTATTTGAACACCCAGAAGATGATGACAAGTTCGCGTTTTATAGCTGCCCTGCTGGTTGGACATGCCAAATCACCTCCGGTCACTTGTTTAATGCATTAGGGTTAAGTGAGCACGGCTTTGAGATGGTTGACCCAGGCTCTGGCGCAGCACTAGCTGGCACCATCGCTAAAGCCTATGATCGCAAAATGCCTTGGTTTGGTTACTACTGGTCACCGACCCCCGTATTGGGCAAGTATGATATGGTCAAAGTGGATTTTGGTAGCGGAACAGATTTAGAAGAGTATCGCAACTGTACCACCCAGCCTGATTGCGTTTCACCAAAAGTAACAATGTACCCACCTTCTCCAGTTCGCACAGTAACAACTGAGGCGTTTGCGAGCAAAGAACCCCAAGCATTCGCGTACTTGCAGAAACGCGGATTTACCAACGAGCAAATGAGTGAAATGCTGGCCTGGATGGAAGATAACTACGCGGACGGTGAAGAAGCGATGTTTTACTTCTTTAATACCTACCCTGACTTGTGGAAAGGCTGGGTATCTGAAGACGTCGCGGTGAGAATCGAAAAAGCGCTTTGATGATTAATACTTCGAGTGCCACAAATCATTTAACCTCCCATACCGTTTGAATAAACGGCATGGGAGACTCGTCAACGACTCGTTAATACATGGTGTGACCATTCAATGTTTCTTTGGGTATCTCTTGCAGAGCGTCCCAATGTTCAACAATCTTCCCATTATGATCAAAACGAAAGAAATCCATCGTCACGTATTCAATATCATTAGGCCATGTTTGGTGAGTGTGTAGTGCCACCAAGTTCCCTTCAGCAATGGCTCGCACAAACGTAATATCTTTATCGGGATACTCATTTTGCATCCGCTCAAAATACTCGATAAAAGCCTCGGGGCCATTTCCAACTAATGGATTGTGCTGGATGTACTCATCACCTACGTAGTCTTCAACTGCCTTTCTTGGGTTACCTCTATAGGCGATTTCGTAAAACGCAATGGCATTTCTTTTATTCTCTTGCAGATCCATTTTTCTTACCTGTGTTGCTCCATCTTGCGGATAACGGTAATCATAGTCTTTGAACTTCAGAAGTGACTGAACATCGCGCACAAAAAAGGCCGCTAAACAGCAGCCTTCATCACTTCTACTTGGAATCATCGCCTTTCATAGCTTAAACCACACCACCAGCACCGAGCATAGAACGCTCACTGTTCTCCACCAGCAACGCGGTTGCGGTTTGTTTCAGTGTTTCCCATTCTTGGTCTTCGACAAAGATACCATTTTGCCAAGAAGCTTGTTGCGTACGGCTTAACTCATCGCCTTCAATGTGGGTGGTATATCCTTGTGCACTTTTCTCGATATCGAAATCGTTCACGGAGAGCTCGATAACCATACTATGCAAATCCGTATCATGCCCATCAAACTGATCCGAGAAAAAGACTTCTGGTGCGATTCGTCCGCGGTTTAACACATAAAGCGTTCGCTTGGGACTAGAGCCATTGACCCACTGTGCTCGACACGCGATGCCTTTCGCAGAGAGCTTCAACAACTCACTGAAACCCAACCAACGGTTATGACACTGTTTCAACGTAATGGTAATCGACTTACGGTTGATCATTTTCTCGAGCGCGAAATCCAACACAGCGGGCAAATGACACGCTACACTCCCGTTGTGCAGTTCTACCTCTATGCTTGACGGCGTGCTGTTGGTCACCGATACGGCGCAGTCTGAATCTAACCCAAGAAACAGACTCGCGTTATTAAAATGGCGAACTCCATGTAAGCCAACCATTTGCAAGTCCGCCACCATGTTCGCAATGACATCCGCCTCACCACAGTGACGGCGCATGCCAAGAAATGCCTTATTAACCGCGGCCACCAATTCGTTATGAGAGACGATCATAATGCAAATCCTCCACTGATTTTTTGATTATCACTTTGCGCAATTTCGTCACGTGGCGGCATGCTAGGGAAAATCCATGTGTCTGCCAATTTAGGGTCGTGAATTTCATCCAACAGCGGCGCACCTTGGAAGAAAGTTACTCGAACCCAACGATCCGAGCGCGGATCAAATTTAGTCGCGCCAAAGATCGCCAATTTACAGCGCAGTAAGTGCATTGGTAACGCATCTTTACGCAGCACATTCATTTGAATATCCCCCATCGCACGGTTGCCTAGCGTCCATACGCGACGTGTGATCGAACGATAAGCCGGTTTTTGCAATAGAAACTCTGCTACGGAAATTTCTTCATCACAACCAAGCAAGGCGTGGTACAAGCGATTCACTTGTCTGCCGATATCAAGCGGCAGTTCTTTTTCTTCTCCTGCCTCTTCCCCACGAACACCAAGCCTTGGCTCTTCTTTATCTTGTGAGCGATACCAGAACCAGTAGTTGTTCTCGGCTAGTGAGTAATCCGCATTAATCGCCCAGCGGTATTTGCTTTGCAGCACCTCAAGTAAGTCATGGATCTTTTTCCCGCCCGGAATAGATAACGTTTCATCCGTATTCATTTGGCTGGCAAATTCGTCCACCAAAGATGGGTAGAGTTCGATCAAGCAAGAGGTGAGGATTTCTTGGGCTTCCACACTCATTGTTTTCTTATGCTCGACCAAACTCGCCCAGTTCGGATGTAATGCCATTAACGTTGTTAGCTCCGATAGCAGTTGTTTGATGTCTGCTATCGCTTGATGATTGAGCCTGTCTTGATGTTCATTAATGGTGATGACTTGCTCTAAATGACGCTGTGCTTTTTGCAGCAATCCTTGCAAAGGAGCATGGAACGACGCTTCACACGGCATCGCAAAGACTCGCGCTACCGCACGTTCGCGAGAGGTCATCCATTGGTCAACAATACACGGGTGATTAATCAAGTATGGAGCCATGCCTAAGCCAGTAGCATTACCGACACCAAGGTAGCGCTGCAAGCCACGATGCAAAGCCACCGCGTTGTCGCCACCTTGTTGAAGTGCCAGATAGTGCACCCAATCTAGGCTGAATTCACGCAACATATATACGGCACACATTTGCGCACTAAAAGACTGGCTGAAATCTGAGTTATTCTCTAACAGTTTGAAATCGGCGATACCAAACTTTCCGTTACCATAAACAGCTGTGGTACGCAGGATATAACCCACTTCCGCTAACTCTTTCGGCTCAGGCTGCTCGCCTTGAGAAAGCGCGCTAACAATGTGCTCAAACACGCGCACACTTTTGTTTGCGCGAGCAAGAACAAGTACGTTGTTTGGATTACGTCCCGCTTCTTGCAGCGGTACATTTTCTCGCAATCTTTCCAACAAAGTAACATCAACATCGCCTTGAACCAGTGCAAATGTGACGTCCCACTTTTCAGCAATTACGCGATCATTACGCTCGTCGTCGGCAATTTCATCACAGAATACCACCAAATGATAAACGTGCTCTGGCGTGGTCAATTTGTAAATCACATGACCATAACCACGAGGACAAAGCTGCCACTCATGCTTGGTTACTTGCCAGTTTTGGCTTGCCATATTACGAATCAGACTGCGAACAAAGCTGATTCGGTTTTGGTGCATTGCGCCAAGCCTTTCGGCTGCCATGACAATCGCTGCATCGCGCATAGTTGCTTCCGTATAAGTAGAACGATGTGCATCCATTTTGCTCACCACCTATTTGTTATTGTAAGAATACTAGGGTTTGTGCGGATGCAGGAGGAAAACACCCGCACAAGCTCCACGTTGTTTGAGTTAGATAGTTGTTATAGCCCTTGCTCTTTCGCCATTTTGATTGCGATTTGCGGCGCATTCCAAAGTGACGGTAACAGAATCAACGAAACCGGAACCGCGGTAATCACAATGAAAGATTGCAGTGCAGAGATGCCACCAGAGCCAAGAGAAATCAGGATTAGTGCCGTCACACCCATCATTACGCCCCAGAAGGTACGGATGATCGCATTCGGCTCCGTTTCACCACTGATCACGACACTGATTGTGTAGGTCATTGAGTCGCCCGTCGTGACGATGAAGATCGTGGTTAAAATCAGAAATAGAATTGAAGTCAGCATTGGCATTGGTAGTTGCTGAGTCACCGCAAGCAAAGCACCTGGCAGGTTAAAGCCTTCGAACGCCGCACTCACGCTACCCGGTTCAGCAATTTCAAACGCAAGGCCTGAGCCGCCTACAATCGTGAACCAAAAACAGGTGGTGAGCGGAGCCACAATACTGATGGTGGAAATGACTTGGCGGATAGTTCGCCCACGGGAAATACGCGCAATGAAAATTGCCATCATCGGACCATAACCAAGGAACCAGCCCCAGAAAAATACTGTCCACCAGCTTAGCCAAACTTCATCACCACGGTAGGTCGCCATTGGGATAAAGTTATCCAGCATGCTCCCTACACCTTGAATGTATCCGTTAAAGATAAAATTCGTAGGGCCAAAAAACAGGATGTAAACCATCAATGCCATTGCCAGAATCACATTGTAACGACTAAGCAGTTGCATGCCTCGGCTTAATCCACTGAGTGCTGACAAGGTGTAAAGAGCAATCGCAAACAAGATGATGATAAGCTGAGTGGTAAAGCCATCAGGAATATCAAACAGCGCATTTAACGCGTAGCTAACCTGCAAGCCTAGAAACCCAATTGGCCCGATGGTGCCTGCGGCTACCGCGATAATGCAGCACGCGTCAATCAATGCACCGAGTTGGCCTTTAAGTGCTCGTTCGCCCAAGACTGGGTAAAGCAAAATACGGGGTTTTAGCGGTAAACCTTTGTCGTAATGTAGGTGCATCACCACGATGGAAGTTAAGCTACCTACAATCGCCCAAGCTAGAAAGCCCCAGTGCATAAAGGATTGCGACAACGCATTCACCGCACCTTGCTGCGGGTTATCTTGCGCGCCGTACAAAGGAGGTGGGCTAACATAATGCGCGATAGGCTCAGCCGCGGCCCAGAAAACGCCACCACCAGCCAATAAGGTACAGAAAATAATCGCCATCCAGCGGAAAGAATCCATTTCTGGTTTTGCAATCCCGCCCAACATCACCTTGCCTGTTCGCCCTGCAGCCAAGCCAAGACCAATAAGAAAAGTGAGAAGCAGCAGTAACTGCCAGTATGGACCAAACACCTGAACTGCCCAGCCAAAGCCAGCGTTAACGATCGTAGATAACAGCTCGCCGTCATAAAGTGCAATAGCAACGAACAACGCGATGAAACCACCGCTATACCAAAAGGCCGGGTTATTCAGTCCTAATTTGTCCGTCGTGTTTTCTGTTGTTGATGTGTTGTGTTTTGCTTTTGACTTGCCCGATGACACGCTCATCGTGGAAGCTTTCATGCTATTGGTTAAATCAGACATACTCTGGCTCCAGAGGTTCTTTGCAGCAGCCAAAGACTGGCTACAAATGTGAGTTTTACGCCTGCCGTATTGTTATTATGTGGACAGGCGGTTCCTACTTTGGGGAATGCTATGAAATAGGCTCTAATCCTTCTTTAAGGAAGTTGAACCAGTTTTCACCCAATATTTTTCCAGCCTCAGATTCACTGAATCCGTGACCCATTAATCCGTTGTAGATGTTCTCCATCCCTGCGCTGCCGCAGAACCATGGCAGCGCATCTGGCCATCCCGAGTTACTTGCTGAACCTTCGCCGTAATCCATCGCTTTTGACCAACGCCCGTTGCGCATCCACTCCAACACTTGTTGCGGCTGATTTAGGCACAAATCGCTACCGATACCTAAATGGTCAACGCCAAACATGTCTGCGGTTTTCGCAACCATCTGGCAGAAATCATCCAGCGTGCACTGGCTGCCATTTGGCAAATGGAATGGATATAAACTGAATCCAATCAAACCACCGCGCTCCGTCAGTGCTTTGATCACGGTGTTGGATTTGTTGCGCAGTGCGTCATGCGCAAACGTCGGGTTAGCATGGCTGATACAAATTGGACGCGAAGAGAGCTCGATAGCTTCCAACGTCGAACGCTCCGCGCTGTGGGACATATCAATGATCATCCCGACTCGGTTCATCTCTTCAATCGCTTGCTTACCAAAGCGAGTTACGCCGGAATCATTTTGTTCGTAACAACCTGTCGCCAGTAAGCTTTGGTTGTTGTAGGTCAGTTGCATGATCAGCAGACCTTGACGGCGCATCACTTCAATCAGACCAATTTCATCATCGATTGGTGAGCAATTTTGCGCGCCGAAGAAGATGCCGACTTTGCCTTCTGCTTTGGCTTTTTCTACATCTGCCATTGAATAAATAGGCATGATGAGGTCCGCATTTTGCTCGAAGCGCAAGTTCCATTCAGCAAAACGCGTTAAGGTTTCGCGCGCAGTTTCGTGGTAGACGATGGTGGCATGAACGGCGGTAATGCCACTCGCCTTAAGCGTTTGGAAATACTCTCGATCCCAATTGCAGTACTGCAATCCGTCAATCACAATCCGTTGTTGGTACATAACCACTCCTTAAACAATTTCTTAGCCTTTTCGTGCGGGCAACTGACACCATCAGTTACCCTGCCGATCTTAGTAAGGACGCTGATAAGCGGTTTTCACTACGGTGTAGAACTCTTTGGCGTACTGACCTTGCTCACGAGGACCAAAGCTAGATTCTTTACGACCACCAAATGGAACGTGATAATCTGTACCCGCAGTTGGCAAGTTAACCATGACGCAGCCCGTTTGGACTTGCTGTTTGAAGATCGCGCTATTGCGCAAGCTTTGCGTGATAATGCCGCCTGTCAGGCCAAAGCGCGTATCGTTTGCGACTGCAATTGCCTCATCCAGATCAGAAACGCGAATCACGCTCGCCATTGGTGCAAAGACTTCTTCTTGGTTCACTTCCCAGCCATTCTGTGTATTTAAAAACAGAGTTGGTGACATGTAGTAACCGTCATGCTCTAGGCTCAGACGCTCACCACCGAAAGCCAGCTCCGCGCCTGCTTGGCGTGCGTTTTCGATCCACTCAAAGTTCGCATTCAGCTGGTTACCATCAACCACAGGGCCCATGAACACGCCCTCTTCCAGTGCGTGACCCACTTTAAGTTCGCTCATGCGTTGGATTAGCGCTTCAACATACGCGTCGTGAATTCCGTCCATAACCACAAGACGAGAAGACGCGGTGCACTTTTGACCTGCACCCGAGAATGAGCCTGCGATTGTTGCTTCGACAGCAATTTGAATGTCTGCATCATCTGCCACTACGAGCGCATTTTTGCTACCCATCTCTAGCTGACAACGCACAAAATTTGGTGCCGTTGCCGCTGCAACTTTACGGCCTGTGTCCACAGAACCAGTGAAGCTCACGCCGTTCACATCCTTCGAATTGATAAGGGTATTACCGACTTGCGAACCGCTACCCAAAACGAGGTTAAACGTGCCGGCAGGTAAACCTTGGCGATGGATAATCTCTGTCAGCGCAACGGCACTTGCTGGGGTTAGGTTGGCAGGCTTCCAGACGACGCTGTTGCCAAACGCAAGTGCTGGCGCGATTTTCCAAGCCGCTGTTGCTGTTGGAAAGTTCCAAGGAGAGATAATGGCGATAACGCCGACGGCTTCACGAGTAACTTCAACGGAGACACCTGGACGGACGGAAGCAGCGTTATCGCCAATTTGACGCAGAACCTCAGCAGCAAAGTATTGGAAGAATTGGCCAGCACGGTAAATCTCACCTCGACCTTCAGCAAATGGCTTACCTTCTTCACGCGAAAGCAAGGTGCCCAATTCGTCACATCGTGCAATGAGCTCATCACCAATCGCTTGTAACACTGCTTGTTTGCGCTCGATTGGTGTTTTTTCCCACTCTGGCTGCGCTGATTTAGCCGCTTGAATAGCTTGCTCTACTTGCGACACGCTCGCTTGTGCAAAATCACCAATGTTTTCGCTGATATCAGAAGGGTTAATATTGGCGATGGTGTCCATGCCCGATTGCCACTCACCCGCTATATAGAGGGATTTTTCTGCTTGAACATTGTTAATAAAAGTCATGGTTCTTTCCTTGTTCTTCCGATTTGTGATGGCAAGCCACTCACTCACTGATCTCTAATTATTCTTATTGGATTTATTCTGGTTGGCTTGCCGACGCGTAGACAACAAACTCCACCAACATCTCTTCTCGCGCTAACCCTGCAACCACCATGGCGGCGCGATTTGGGTACGGCGCTTCAAAATATTCCGCGTACACTTGGTTAACGGTTTTTAAGTATTCTCTGTCGGTCACGTAAATCAGGACCTGTAATACCGAGTCCAAAGACTCCCCTGCACACTCCAGGGTGTGAATGAGATTGTTAAAGGTTTGGCGTGTTTGTGCTTCGATACCGCCTTCCACAACCGCGCCTGTGTCATCAATAGGAATTTGAGCCGTATACAGGGTTCCGTTGTTGACTATCGCCCATTCAAGCGGCGCTTTAGAAGCAAATAGACTGGTTTTAACTGGGTGTTTTTTAGTAGGAGTATTCACGTGCCTTTCAACCTTTGTAACAGCTTTGTTTCAATATGGTTAAATGATGCACATTGACAGGCGATAAATCTAACGGTAAATTTTTGACATTTGATAAATTAAACTTATCACCCTGTTTAAAATAACGTAAATAAAGGGATTAGGAGGCATTAGGGATGAGTATTAAGCTTCAACAATTAATGCATTTTGTGATGGTAGTCGAGGAAGGAGGCTTTCGAGCCGCTTCACATCGTGCAAATCGTTCTCAGGCGGCACTGTCAACATCGATAAAAGAGCTTGAAAAAATTCTAGGGCAAACGCTGTTTGAACCCGGAAACAAAACCAAATTGACCCCGTTTGGTGAAATTTGTCTTCCCAAAGTGGTTCAGTTTCTCAATATCTACAGTGCACTAGACAACGATCTCAAAGCAGCCGCTGCCGGACAACAAGGGAGAGTGCGAATTGCTAGCGTTCCTTCTGTTGCAGCGAAGCTCATTCCTAGCGTGTTGGGCGCCTTTTGCGAACAGTATCCAAATGTAGAAGTAAGCTTGATAGACGATAATGCCGCTGGCGTCGAGGCTCGCCTACTCTCCGGTGAGGTCGACTTAGCGCTCGGTAACCCCTCTCACCTCGATGAGGGCGGCATTGACTTTACGCCGCTGTTAGCCGATCCAATAGGCGTGGTGTGTTTAAAGGACAACCCTATTGCGAGTCATCCAGAAGGAATCGAGTGGCAAACTTTGTTGGAACAACCCTTTATCCGTAACGGCACTTGTACACTTCTCGATCCAACCCCAGCAAGAGCTCTGAGTCAGCAAGCGCTCTATTCGGTCGAAAATATTACTTCGCTGTTTTCTGTCTTAGAACTTGGGATTGGTGTCACGACCCTACCGAAGCTTGCTTTCCCAACCAATGAAACACGCTTGGTTTGGATTCCGCTTATCGATCCACCACTTGAAAGGCAAATTGGTATATTTACGTTAACCGATCGCACGATCTCGCCTCAAGCTAAAGCATTTCACGATCTTTGTGTGCATTATTTAAACTATCAAAAAGAAGATAAATAATGGTTCGATTAACATGCGGATAATTAAAAGCCTCCATATTCAGAGTGGAGGCTAATTTGTATTTGTGTATTCGCTTCGTTCTATTTTTTGCGACGATTTCGGTTCTTATACACCACGCAAAAGTTACCACGCTTGGTACGACACTTTGAGCAACGTTCGCAATCTACTGGTGCGCGATTGCCTTCTTTCCAACGTTTGATCAACTGTGGCTCAGCCAATAAAGGGCGTGACACAGCAAAAAATTGGATACCTGTGTTTTCTGCAATTTTCTCAATCGCATCAATGTCGCTCAGCCCGCCGACAGTAATCACCGGTATGCTAACGTCCTGACTGATCACGTGACCATATTCGTGAAAGTAACCTTCTTCTTGTAGTGTGTAACCATCGAACGTTTGACCAACAAGTTCGTTTGCTTTGCCGTGAACATTGCCAGATACGATGATCGCATCAACGCCTACTTCTTCAAGTTTCTTACAGACGACGCGAGTTTCATCGAACGTTAAACCGCCGTCAAAGAACTCTGTTGCCGTCAGTTTAACGAGGATGGGAAATTCGCTTCCAACCAGCTTTCTGGTTTCAGAATAAATTTCTAAAAGAAAGCGCATGCGATTTTCTAAGTCACCGCCATATTCGTCTTCTCGACGATTATAGTACGGGCTTAAAAACTGGTTAATTAAATAAGTGTGCGCCGCATGAATCTCTACGCCGTCAAAACCAGCGTCTTGAGCACGTTTGCTCGCCAATGCGAATGCCTTTACGATGTAGTCTATTTCGTCCTTTGTCATCGCTTTGCCTTGCGTATTTGTACCACGCTCAGGCACGTCACTCGGAGCGAAGATGACACGCTCACCGACGTTATGGGTGGTTTTGGTGCCACCGTAAGCAATTTGCATCACGATTTTAGAATCTTGTTGATGTACTAGCTCTGTTAGCTTTTTGTATTCTTCAATAAAAGAGTCGTTGTAGATCCCCATCATACCTGCGTTGGGTTTCTCTTCTTCAACGATATTGGCATAACCCGTGACAATAAGCCCAACTTCCCCTTTCGCAAGCGTTTCGTAAATATCGTAAAGCTTTACCGTCATGTGACCATCTTCGGTCGCCATGTTCTCCCACGTTGCGCTTCGCACAAAACGGTTCTTTAGGATCATGTTGCCAATGCGGGCTTCGGAAAACAAAATGCTCAAAACCAGTCCTCTTAAAGTTGTCTTTATATTTTATCTTTTCGCAAGTAAACAAGAACGAAAAAGGAACAGCGATACACGATGTATGGCTGTTCCTTCTCTGAATCCTTGAGACCTGCAAACTACAGGCGCACCTTAATGCCTCGGAGACGACAAAACTTTAATCTGGGTTAAGGTTTGGTGAGTTTTTAGATTATGTAAAAGGATGATTCTTAATCGTGTTCATTTCACTGGAGCTAAGATGCATCCTCACCCACTTTCAGTCGTAAAACTTTTGTATTTCGCTAGCTGGTGATTCAACTCAAACATTCACATTGTTAGTTTGTATGCTGCTATGGGAACTAGCACTCCCCCCAAATGTTTACATTACAAACTATCGATATTGAATTCTCATATGTTAAGTAGAGTTATTGCGCTGTTTATACTTTTTAGCTTAAAAGTCGCTATTTCTTGGCATTATTACGCGTCAGCGGAAACGTGCTTCACTATGTTTTACACACTGGTTGTTTTTGCTTTTAGATATGAATACGTGATAGTGAAGCTAGAGGAGGAACAGGAAAAACAGTGAAAATAAAGGACAATAGAAAGTGAAATGACCTTACTTCTAGGTAAGGTCATTCATGCATTCAGCAGCAAAAGATATTAGCGCGTAGCAAACGCTTAGGTTTGGTTATTACAGAGCTAGAGGAATCAACTCGACGCCAAGCACACCACTGATCCCCATCACCACTAGCAGTGAGACTTTAAACACCGACTTTGACCAAGCGATGTAGTTGTTGTCATCAATGCTGCGAAAGGTCACTTTCGTCCACATAAAGCAAACAACCGCTGCAACTGCTAAGTATTCATACCCGGCTTCACCTAGTAAAAATAACCCCAATGATGCTGCTCCAAAAGCCACGACATACGCTTTCATGTGTCGATGCGCTTTATGAATGCCCTCTTTAACTGGCAATACGGGAATCCCGGCTTCTCGGTAGTCTTGCATGCGGAACATGGCAATGGCATACGAGTGCGGCATTTGCCAGAGACAGAACATGGTAAAGAGTAAAATCGCTTCCAAGCTAATGAAGTTTGTTACCGCCAAGTAACCCACCAATGGCGGAACTGCGCCTGAGATACTTCCCACTAAGGTTCCATACACCGAGTTACGTTTGTACCACATCGTGTAAAAGAACACGTAATACACGTAGCCAAGCAACACGACGACAGCGGATAGTGGATTCACTCGGATAAATAACAGTGCGGTTCCTACCAGCAATAAAGCAAGTGCATAAACAAACGCAATATCGATATTGATGTTGCCTTTCACTGTTTCACGATTTCGTGTACGTGCCATCTTTTGGTCGATATCACGATCGAAAATATTATTCACCACACAACCTGAAGCGATGACTAACCCAACACCAACTAACGTCGTAACGAACAACATTAGACTGGCTGGTTCTGTTTTTGCGGCGAGGAAGAACCCCGCCGCAACAGAAATCAGGTTGCCGAAAATAATGCCCGGTTTAGTGATAGACAAATAACTTTTCAGCATACCTTGACCTACAACTTCATGTTGACGTTCATGTTGTAGATGATCCATACCGAGCCAGCGATAAGGATAAGTACAACAATGGCGGTAAACATCAGTGATACAAGGTTCCAACGTCCGTCGGATGTTTTTGTTTCCATGTGCAAGAAGTATTTAAAGTGAACAAATATCTGCACTAATGCACATCCAAATAGAATCGCATAGGTCGTTGTATCTGGTAATGATTTCGTCCAAACAAAGTAGAACGGAATTACCGTCAGAATCAGTGAGGCAATAAAGCCTTTCACGTAATCTGACGCACTGGTTTCTACATGTTGATCCATTACATTACCCCCAGTAAGTAAACGATGGTAAAGACACAAATCCAAACGATATCTAGAAAGTGCCAGAATAGGCTTAAGCAGTTAAAGCGCATTGCCATATTGTCGTTCAGACCTTTCGTCGACAGTTGATGGTATGCTACCGCTAACCAAATCAGACCAAAGGTTACGTGCAGGCCGTGCGTACCAACCAACGTAAAGAATGCCGACAGGAATGCACTGGTTTGTGGGCCATAGCCTTCTTCAATCAGGTGATGGAACTCATAGACCTCCATACAGATAAAGCCAAGACCAAGCGCGAACGTGACTAACATCCAACGTTTGAGACCAGCAACGTTGTTGCGCTTCATCGCGATAATGCCAAAACCAAATGTGATACTGCTAAACAGCAGCAGCATGGTTTCGACAAAAACGAATGGGAGTTCGAAAATGTCTTTACCTGTTGGGCCCGCAATTGAATTGCTCGACAGCACAGCGTAAGTCGCGAACAAGGTCGCAAACAGTACACAGTCACTCATCAGGTAAACCCAGAAGCCAAATAGCTTGTTGCCATTCGTGTCATGGTGGTGATCATGGTCGTGATGTGCTGCGATATTAGTTTGCATACGTCACCTCCAGATCATCTTTACTTTCGCTGTCTTTCACTGAGTTTTTCTTCGCTTCTTCAAGCTGAGCTCGACGTTCGGCCTCAATTGCTTTGATCTCTTCAACTTCCACGTAGTAATCCACATCATCGTTATAGCTATGCTGAATACACGTCACGATAATACCGACCAAACTTGCCGCCGCTAGCCACCAGATGTACCAAATCATTCCGAAGCCAAATAGGAGCGACCAAGCCGACACGTAGATGCCTGTTGCCGTGTTTTTTGGCATATGAATACGTTCGTATTCCACTTCTTTAGTTGGATCGAACTCGCCACTTTGTTTCTGGTACCAGAAGGCATCCAGCACATCACCTTTTGGTAGGTGCGCAAAGTTGTAGAACGGCGGTGGAGACGATGTTGCCCACTCAAGAGTACGACCACCCCACGGGTCACCAGTTAGATCACGGTTTTGCTCGCGGTCACGGATACTCACGTAAATTTGGATGAACTGAGACAATACGCCCAGCGCAATCACAACCGTACCTGCTGCGGCAATCGACAACAGTGGGAAGTATTCTGGGTTGATGTCTTGGCTTAAACGACGAGTCATCCCCATGAAGCCCAGCGCGTAAAGCGGTAAGAACGCCATTAAGAAACCAATAATCCAAAGATAGAACGCGCGTTTGCCCCAAGTTTCATTCATGGTGAAACCGGTCGCTTTCGGGAACCAGTAAGTGATCGCAGCGAAACATCCAAACACCACACCACCGATGATAACGTTGTGGAAGTGAGCGATAAGGAATACTGAGTTATGCAGAACGAAATCTGCGCCCGGAACAGCCATTAGTACGCCCGTCATACCACCAACAGTAAAGGTGATCAGGAAACCCACCGTCCACATCATTGGCGTCGTAAAGCGGATGCGGCCTTTGTACATCGTGAATAGCCAGTTGAAGATCTTCACCCCTGTTGGGATAGAAATGATCATCGTGGCAATACCGAAGAAGGCATTTACGTTCGCGCCAGACCCCATCGTAAAGAAGTGGTGTAGCCAAACGACAAAGGCAAGAATCGTGATAACTACGGTAGCCCAAACTAGCGATGTGTAACCGAACAACTTTTTACGTGAGAAGGTTGCGGTGACTTCTGAGAACACACCAAAAATTGGCAAGATCAAGATGTACACTTCTGGGTGACCCCAAGCCCAAATCAGGTTGACGTACATCATTACGTTGCCGCCAAGATCATTGGTAAAGAAGTGCATGCCTAGGTATCTATCCAGCGTAAGCAGAGCGATAGTCACCGTTAGGATTGGGAATGAAATGATGATCAAAATGTTTGCACACAGAGACGCCCAAGTGAAAACTGGCATCTTCATCATTGGCATAGACGGTGTACGCATACGCAAAATGGTCGCGAAGAAGTTCACGCCTGTTAACGTCGTACCAACACCTGATATCTGCAGCGCCCAAATCCAATAGTCGACCCCGACTCCTGGGCTAGCCTCAATACCTGAAAGCGGCGGATACGCCAACCAGCCGGTACGACCAAATTCACCTAAGCCGAGAGACATGTTTGTTAGGATGACACCTACAACAAACAGCCAGAAGCTCAAGTTATTCAGATACGGGAAAGCTACGTCACGCGCACCAATCTGCAATGGCACGATGATGTTCATCAGACCAATGACCAATGGCATCGCTACGAAGAAGATCATGATCACGCCATGGGCAGTAAAAATTTGATCGTAGTGATGCGGTGGTAAGTAACCTGCTTCACCCGCAGAAGAAAGGAGTTGCTGACTACGCATCATGACTGCGTCAGCAAAACCACGAACAAGCATCACCATCGCTACTGCGATGTACATGAAGCCAAGTTTTTTATGGTCTACTGAAGTAAACCATTCATTCCACAAATATTGCCACTTTCCGGCTTTGGTCACCGCGTAAACTACGGCTAAACCAACCAGCGCCACAACCGCTAGGGTGATGACGATAATAGGTTCGTGGAATGGAACTGAATCAAGAGTTAATCTTCCAAACATTACGATTATCCTTGGTTTTCAGGCAAACAGTTCATTGAACCAGGATGCTGAGTCACAACGTCGGTGAACAAGAACGGAGGAACGCTAGAGAACAAAGTGACTGGCTCTGCGATACTTGGCGCTGCCAGTGAGCTGTATTGCTCCCAATCTTCAATACGATCAGGGCTCGCCTTCACTTTCTGCACCCAATTTAGGAACGCAGCACGATCAGACATTGCTGAAGCTGTGAACTTCATTTGCGAAAAGCCTTCGCCGCTGTAATTCGATGCAAAGCCCTTGTAGTCACCTTCGTGGTTCGCTATCAGGTTAAGCTTGGTAACCATGCCTGGCATCGCGTAGATCTGTGTACCTAAGCGAGGGATGAAAAACGCGTTCATGATGTTGTCCGAAGTCAGTTTGAACTGCACTGGCACATCTTTCGGGAACGCCACATAGTTCACCGTCGCAATGTTTTCTTCTGGATAGATGAACAACCATTTCCAATCGAGTGACACCACTTCGATGGTCATTGGTTTAACATCACTTTCCAATGGTTTAGAGGGCTCTAGTTCATGAGTCGAACGCCATGTGATCGTCGCAAGAATCGCAATGATGATGATTGGAATTGTCCATACCACCACTTCGATTTTGGTCGAGTGTGACCACTCGGGTGCGTACTCTTCTTCAGTGTTAGAGGCGCGGTATCGGTAAGCGAAGTAAATCGTCATTAAAATCACAGGGATTACAACGATCAACATCAGCAAAAGAGCAGTAATAATTAACTCTTTTTCTTGCACACCAATGGCACCTTTGGGGTCAAGTAAAGCTGAATTACATCCTGAGAGCATAAGTATGACGGACGCCAAACTTCCCCTCGACAAGATGCGTTTATATCTTGAGGCTTCCATTAACTTTCTCGATGGTTGTCTGGTTTCAAAGCAGATGCCAATCAAAGTAAATAAGAGCTCACACATAGCGCAGAGGTAATGTATGAGAACAAGAAGAAACTTCGATAAGTAGTTATTCTACTTACAATTTTTCAACTTCGTCATCAAGCATTTAACCAGCTAGAATGAACCGTTATTTACTACGATACGATTGGTACCAAGCCAAGAACCAGTTGTTATAGTCATTAGAATGTTTATGTGTTGAGCATGAGTAACGTCGGGCTCAGAGCGAAACAAAACGGAATTGAGTGGAGATCAAAACCACACTCTTAGTGTGAGTTTATTGTTACACTTTGAAACACTATGTTACATTTGGCGCATTATGAGGAGTAAAAAGTTAAAGCTCATTAGCCACAACTGGAAACTAACCTTCCATTAATGGAAGTTACACACTTTAAATCGAATATTAACCTCAACACGAATTTCTCGTGCTTCAACAATTAATTATTTAAAAACAAATAGTTGAAACTTAAAATTGATGAGACTGACTATCAACTTCATTTACGCAGATAGCCTTAATGAGAAGCGGAAACTAAAAAACCAAAAGTGTGATCAGCATCAAATTAATGATTTCACTTAATATTTGAGTGGTATTTACATCTCTTTATTGGATTGTGAGAAATCATTCTCAAGGTAAATCCAAACATAAGTTGTAAATACATTTGGGTTGCGCAGAATTAGCACTCCACAACATAGAAAATGTTGAAATGGAAAGAGACTTATTATTCAGGTCTATCAGAGCCTTATTTCAGTGATCACTTACATACGAATGCCGCCATCCACTTCTAAAACCCTGCCAGTAAAGTAATCACTCTCAATAATGTATTTTACAGCATGCGCGATTTCGCTTGTTTCGCCCATCCTGCCAACTGGGATCATCTTTTCTAATCGCTCTATGGCTTCGGGTTTCATTTGCTCTGCCATCGCGGTATGAACTACACCTGGTGCAACCGCCGCCGCGCGAATACCGTATCTTGCGAGCTCACGAGCCCATGTTGTCGCCATGGTCGCGACCGCCGCTTTTGACGCAGAATAATTGGTTTGTCCGATATTCCCAGCTCTCGCAACACTAGAAATATTGATGATAACGCCTTGGGAGCCACTCTCAATCATCTTGACGGCAGCTTCACGCCCACACAAAAACGTTCCTGTCACGTTAACGTTCATGACCAAGTTGAATTGATCCAAAGACATCTTACTGATCACGCCATCTTTTGCTTTTACAAGTAACCCATCTCTTAACACGCCAGCGTTATTGACTAACCCATTGAGTTGACCAAAATCTTGGATAATCGCTTCAAACGTGGTTTCAACGTCGATTTCGTTGGTGACATCCACTTGATATGTCAACGCTTTCGCACTCAGCATTCGACACTGCTCTTGTGTTTCCATTAAGCCACTGGCGTTTACATCCAACAACGCTAAATCAGCGCCAGCTTGAGCAAGGGTAATGGCCATCATTTGCCCAAGCCCCTGCCCTGCTCCTGTAATGGCAATAACACTACTTTTTATGTCCATATTGGTGCACTCCATAGCTCGTAATGTTCTCTATCTCAACCAGTCTGAGTTGGCCGAAATGATGCGCGTTTTAGGTCACCATCTCGGGCTGGTTTGTCACAAAACTCAGTCTAGCCTTTCTTACTCTTGTATAACTCAAATAAGCTTGAGAAATCGAGCTCGCCGTGGCCGCTCGCGTTGTGGAAAGAATATAAGTTGCGCGCTAACGACCCCATCGGAACCGAAGAATGTGTTTGTAACGCCGCATCTAACCCCAAACCGAGATCTTTTAGCATGAGTTTGCTCATAAAGCCCGGTTGGTAATCGTGACTGGCTGGCGCACTGTCCATCACGCCTGGGCAAGGATTGTAAAGCTCCAATGCCCAATTTCGGCCAGAGCTTTGCAGCATGATGTTTGATAGCACTTTTGGATCGAGTCCATGATCGATACCTAGGTTTAATGCCTCGCACGTACCAGACATTAAAATGCCGAGCATAAGGTTGTTACAGATTTTCGCCATTTGACCATCGCCTGCTTTGCCAGCATGGAAAACATTTTTTCCCATATACTGCAAAATCGCATTGGCTTTAGAAAACGCTTGATCCGAACCACCAACAATAAAGGTTAATGTCGCCGCTTTCGCGCCAGCAACGCCCCCCGAAACGGGTGCGTCGACAAACAACACGCGTTTATTTGCCGCTTCATTGGCGACTAATCGCGCGGAGTCCGGATCAATGGTTGAACAATCAATCATCAAGGTACTTGGCGAGACAAGATTGAGGACACCTACGCCACCGTGTAAGTCACCAAGATACACGGAACGAACGTGAGACCCTGCTGGTAGCATCGTGATGACTGTGCTAGCACCATCTACTACCTCTTCGATAGAGCTCGCCACTACCGCACCAAAAGGTACTAGTTGCTTTGCGGCTTCGCTATCGACATCGAATACTTGCACGTTAAATCCAGACGCGAGTAAGTTTTGCGCCATAGGATGCCCCATTCTTCCTAAACCGATAAATGCGATGGTACTCATGATCATTCTCCTTATTGACCTAGTGTTTGTTCACCCAAATTAGCAAGCGGATGCTCGTTATCTGACCAAAGCGAGGTAAACAAAGTATCGATAACATCTTCATCGACTTCACTGACACTGTTAAATATCCAGCTCGGCTCGCCATCCCGGTCAATGAGCCGAGAACGGACGCCCTCTTTAAACTCACCTAATAAGGCGCTGCGAATCGATAAACTCAGCTCCAAGCGGAAGCAATCTGCAAGCGGTAAGCTGTGGTATTCTTTCACTTGTCTGAAGCAAATATGCGCGGTGATCGGACTGCCCGATGCGAACGTTTGTTTCGCGTTTTCTATCCACTGGCTATTCCCTTCGATAGCCATGATTCGCTGTGCTATCGCATTAAGATCAAAGCCTTTGCACGCTTCCTCTATCTGATCTAAGTATGGACAAATTTGCGTGGTTGGTTTGCTATCAATAACCTGTTCTTCCATTAATTGTAGTAGTGCAGTTACCAACTCTTTCGCATCTTCTTTGCACCACTGGAGCCGCTTTAGCTCATCCAGTAAGGTGGGATACTGCTCTTCCAACAGTAACCAATCGGCCAAACCAATAGTGACAGCGTCACTTGAATTCACCATGGAGCCTGTCAATCCGAGGAATAAACCCACTTGCGGATCTATCTGGCTTAAAAACCACGTACCTCCCACATCAGGATACAGTCCAATATTGATTTCTGGCATAGCAAGGCGTGATGTTGTTGTCACAACTTTATGGCTGGTTCCCATAAAAAGCCCCATCCCACCGCCCATGACAATACCTTCTCCCCAACCGATAATGGGTTTGTTGTAAGTGTGAATGAGATAGTCACACTCATACTCCAACGAGAAATAGTTCGTACAGAACTCTACGATTTTTTCTTTACTCTCGTTATGCATGACGTGATACATAGCTCGAACATCACCACCAGCACAGAATGCTTTTTCTCCAGCGCCAGTGAGTACCACACAAGTCACATGCGGATCGTCTTGCCACTTGATAAGCTGATCGTTAAGTTGGACTAACATGTCATACGTCAATGCATTCAATGAAGCGGTGTTGTCTAACGTTGCGATACCAATGCGGTGCACGCCATCGAAGCACTCTATTTCACTAATGGCTACCATCCCTGCCATGTGGCCTCCTATCGGTTTTTCCATTGCGGTGGGCGTTTTTCTAAAAAGGCGCGAACACCCTCAACTTGATCTTCCGTATCAAAAAGAGTCAGAAACAACTCTCGCTCTTTCATTAAGCCGTGCTTAAGTGGCGCAGAGCGCATATTTTGAATGAGCGCCTTACATGCGGCGACAGAAGATGGCGACTGGTTCGCAACAGAGTCAGCAAGCTCCAGCGCTTTACTTAAAGCTTCGCCTTTGGAGACCAACTCCTCAGCCAAGCCTAGTTCTTTTGCTTTGTCAGCGCTGACTTGCTCTCCACATAAAATGATACGCTTTGCCCAGCCTTCCCCTACTAACGCTGTGAGGTTTTGGGTACCGCCAGCGCAGGGCAAAAGTCCGACTTTGGCTTCAGGTAAAGCAAGTACCGCTTGCTCTTCAACGACTCGAATATCACAAGCTAATGCCACTTCTAAACCTCCACCCATGGCGTAACCATTAATAGCGGCAATGGAAACACCACGGAATTCCGAGAGCGTTTCAAACGCTTCACCAAAGCATCGCGCCATGTCTAACGCAACCGCTTTGTCACCGTCAGAAAATAGCTTGAGATCTGCACCAGCAGAGAAAAACTTTTCTCCACTGCCGGTTAAAACCAGTGCGTAGACCTGCTTATCATTGTTAAGTGTGAGTATCAGCGACTTCAGTACCTTGAGGCTCTCTGCTGTCCACGTATTGGCCGGCGGGTTGTTCATCGTCACCACCGCAACGTGATTAGTGATCGTATGTTGAATGGCTTCTTGGGTTAATGGCATATCTGAATCCTTTCTCAATGAGCAAATCCAATACTTCGCTACAGCAAGGCCGACTCCTCAGAGAGCAAACGGCGCGCGATGATCAAGCGCATGATTTCGTTCGTTCCCTCCAGAATTTGATGCACACGCACATCTCTGAAATGACGCTCCATTGGATACTCTTTGATGTAACCATAGCCGCCATAAAGCTGCAGCGCTTGGTCGCAAACCTGAAAGCCCACATCGGTTGCGAACCGTTTTGCCATCGCGCAATAAGCCGTGGCATCTGGGTCATTTCGGTCGAGCTTGCTGGCGGCATAGCGCACTAACTGCCGAGCAGCCACTAGCTCTGTCGCCATGTCTGCTAATTTGAATTGTAAGGCTTGAAACTGCGCAAGCGACTTGCCGAACTGCTTACGCTCCTGAATGTATTGTGTCGCCTGTTCAAGGGCCTGTTGAGCCGTACCGACGGAACAGGTCGCAATATTTATACGCCCTCCATCAAGCCCTTTCATCGCAAAGACAAAACCTTGCCCTTCTTCGCCCAGTAAATGGCTAGCTGGAATAACGACATTTTCAAAAGTAACCGCTCGTGTTGGTTGGCTGTTCCAACCCATTTTGGGTTCTTTGCGCCCATAGCTGATACCATCTGCGTGAGTAGGAACAACAAATGCAGACACGCCTTTGGCACCCGCTTCTCCGGTTCGCGCCATCACGACCAAAACATCTGTCTCTCCTGCGCCAGAGATAAAGGTTTTGCCGCCGTTGATGACATACTTATCTCCCTTTTTTGTAGCGGAAGTGGTCAGTGCAGCGGCGTCTGATCCTGCGTTAGGCTCAGTTAAGCAATAGGAGCCTAACCACTCCCCCGTAACTAATTTCGGACAGAACTGCGTTTTGGCTTCATCGGTAGCAAAACTGGCTATCATCCAACTGACCATGTTGTGAATCGTCATAAACGCCGTAGTGGACGTACATCCCATGGCCAGTTGTTCAAAGATAATTGAAGCATCCAAGCGACTCAGCCCTAGGCCACCTTGCGCTTCTGGAGTGTAGAGACTGAGAAACCCTAGTTCCCCCGCCTCTCTCAATACGTCTTTGGGGAAAATCTGCTTTTCATCCCACTCCGCCGCCATCGGTGCTAAACGCTCATCGGCAAATTGTTGAGCGGTATCGGCAAATGCACGTTGATCTTCATTAAGTTCAAAGTCCATAAAAGCTCCTTTTATTCACTCAGCGCAGTTGGATGGTCAGATTTGGCCCCGTTGGAATATCGTCATCAAACCAACGCGCCGTCACCGTTTTGGTCTCGGTATAAAAACGCACTGCTTGTTTACCATACGCATGTAAATCACCATAGAAACTGCCTCTCCAACCAGTAAAGGAGAAAAATGGTAAAGGGACTGGAATAGGCACATTGATCCCAACCTGACCGACTTGAATGTCATGCTGATATTTTCTCGCAGCAGCGCCATTAGCGGTAAATATAGAAGTTCCGTTGCCGTAAGGGTTGCGATTCACTAACTCAATAGCTTCTTGCAACGTTTCGACTTCCATACAAACTAAGACAGGGCCAAATATCTCTTGCGTGTAAATCGACATGTTCGCTGTTACACCGCTAAACAAGGTTGGGCCAATCCAGTTTCCATCGGGAAAGCCTTCCACTTCACACTGACTGCCATCGAGTTCACACACTGCGCCTTGTTGTTTGCCATCTTCAATTAGGTCCAATACGCGTTGTTTAGCTTGCTCACTGATCAGTGGGCCATAAGCAGCTTGCTCATCGTCCCAAGGCCCTGGGTGTACTTTCGCCATTGCCTGTTTGAGGTCTGTAATCCATTGTTTTGAATCGCCGACAAATACCGCAACAGAAATTGCCATACAACGCTGCCCCGCAGCCCCTACGGAGGCTCCGATTAGGTTATTCACCACTTGATCTTTGTTTGCATCAGGCATGATCACCATGTGATTCTTTGCACCAGCAAAAGCTTGAACCCGTTTAAAATGTTTAGTCCCTGTAGTGTAGATATAACGGGCAACGGGAACCGAGCCAACAAATGACACCGCTCGAATATCAGGATGAGCCAGAAGAAAGTCGACTTGCTCTTTGCGGCCATGAACAATCTGCAACACCCCTTTAGGCGCGCCAGCTTGCTCAAATAGTTCGGCTAAACGAATAGAGGTCAACGGCACTTGTTCAGATGGTTTGAGCACAAACGTATTGCCCGCAGCGATAGCGATTGGGAACATCCACAACGGAATCATGGCTGGAAAGTTAAACGGCGTGATACCACAACACACACCTAAGGGCTGAATCATTGAGTAACTATCAATATCCGTAGCAACGTTTTCGACGGTTTCTCCCATCATGTTGCTAGCAATGTTTGCCGCCTGCTCAACCACCTCGATACCACGCCACACATCGCCTTTGGCATCCGCTAAAATCTTACCCGTCTCATGAGAAAGCAGTGTGGCAAGCTCATCATGATGGTCTTTGAGCAAGTGCTGATAACGCAGCATAACTCGGGCACGCTCGGGTATCGCCACTTCTTTCCAAGATTGGAATGTCTCTTTCGCATTATCAATGGCGGCTTCCATCTCGTGCTCTGTGGAACATGGAACGTACGCAATGACATCATTAGTGGCGGGATTGGTTACCTCAACCCAATCCGATGTTTGAGATTCACGAAACTCGCCACCAATAAACAAGGGAACCAAACGAGTCATCATTTACTCCTTTCTGATTTCAATTAAAGCGGTATTTCAATGCCTATCGCCGTGGCTTCTACACCGCCGATACAAAGTGACGCAACACCCCGCATCACTTTTTTGGCTTCGAGATCACCATTGGTGCCTAGCGCTTGTAGCTGACGCAAACTGTGAATCAATGTCACCAGAATTCGTGCGCCACTAGCCCCTATCGGATGCCCAAGTGCACAGGCTCCACCTTTAATATTTACTTTGCTCGTATCAAGCCCAAGTTCCGCCACCGCTATTTGTGTCACGACGGCAAAGGCTTCATTGATTTCCCACAGGTCCACTTCATAAATGGACCAATCTAGCTGGAACAGCAGTTGCTCAATTGCGTAGACGGGGGCCAAAGTAAATTCTGCAGGTTTTCTGGCATGTGTAGAGTGCGCCTTGATGATCGCAAGTGGTTTAAGCCCCTGATGACGCGCAGTGTCTTCATCCATAAGCACAAGAGCCGCCGCGCCATCTGAAATGGCACTCGAATTAGCAGCGGTCACCGTACCTTTTTCATCGAATGCAGGTTTGAGTTGAGGAATTTTACCAAGGTCAATCGAGCGTGGGTGCTCATCGTAGTCCAGCACCGCTTGTTCTGACTTGGTATTGAGTGAAACCGGCGAAAGTTCATCGGCAAACAAGCCTCGCTCTTGAGCTTCCAACGCACGTTTTGCCGACATCACGGCCCATTCATCCATTTGCTCTCTGGTGAACTTAAGCCTGTCAGCGACTTGCTGAGCATAAACACCCATTAAGTGCCCTTCGTAAGCATCTTGTAGCCCATCGAGAAACATGTGGTCATACGCAGACTGGTGCCCCATACGCATTCCCTTTCTCGCCTCCCTCAGCAAATACGGCGCATTGGTCATACTTTCCATACCACCAGCAATGGCAGAGCGAATCGTTCCAGCTTTAATGAGATCGTGCGCTAACATGACGCTCTTCATGCCAGAGCCACACACTTTGTTAATGGTGGTGCACCCTACGCCCAAAGGAAGATCTGCCCCCATAGATGCTTGCCTAGCAGGAGCTTGTCCACACCCTGCTGGAAGCACACATCCCATGAACACTTCATCCACCGAAGTCACATTCACTTCGTGCATTGCCGCCTTGATCGCCAGTGCGCCTAATTGAGGAGCAGAGTAAGTTTGCAACTTGCCTTGAAAGCGCCCAATTGGCGTTCTTTTCGCGCTGACAATCCAGATGTCTTTTCCCATGATTCGCATTCCCTTAAGGTATATGTGAACACTTGGCAGACTGATGACACCCTACATAGAATTACTCACCAAGCGCCACACCAGCCTTTATCGCCTTTTTCACTAACAAACTTTCATTCCGCGATTTCTTGACGTTTACGTAAGCATAGCACTAGCCTTTACAATGAGATGAAAAAACACACCAAGCAGACGTTTATATTTCAAAGTTGATGTTCGGCCTTCCCATTTAAGGTTCGATTTCCAGAAACTGGATTTTTATTCGAGGTAAGTATGTTATGGAAAAATACAAGATCAGTGACCTCGCCAAGGAGTTTGATATTACTACTCGCAGTATCCGGTTTTATGAAGACGTGGGTCTGATTGAACCAGAGCGAAAAGGCAATATGCGCGTTTATCAACGCAGGGATAGAATTCGCCTCAAACTGATTTTAAGAGGGAAACGACTCGGTTTTTCATTGGCAGAAATTCGTGAACTTTTCGAGCTCTACGACATGCAACAAACCGAAGGACAGTTATTGAAAATGCTCAATATCATTGAAGAGAAACAAGCCGTCCTACAGCAACAACTCAACGACATCAGCGTCGTTATGGCAGAGTTGAATGCCGCTAAGGAGCGTTGTATTCAAACACTCAAAAGCAAGCAGACATAAACGCTATACTCAATTAGCAACACCGCTACAGGCTTTTCCACCTTACCTCTGATACCGGGAGACGTTATGAAAAGCACCTATACCCCACTCAATTTCGGACTTGGTGATACCATCGATATGCTCCGAGAACACGTTAATGCCTTTGCTACGGAACATATTGCGCCCATCGCCGCTGAGATAGACCGCGATAACCAGTTCCCGAGTCATTTATGGCCTTTGTTGGGAGAAATGGGGTTGCTTGGTGTGACCGTCGATGAAGAGCTTGGTGGTGCAGGCATGGGATACCTCGCTCATGTTGTTGCCATGGAAGAAATCAGCCGTGCCTCTGCGTCTGTCGCTTTAAGCTACGGCGCTCATTCTAACCTGTGCGTCAACCAAATCTTTCGTAACGGCACGCCTTCTCAACGCGAAAAATACCTTCCCAAACTCATTGATGGTAAGCACGTTGGCGCCCTAGCGATGAGTGAGCCCAATGCCGGTTCAGACGTGATAAGCATGCAACTGAAAGCGGAGAACAAGGGCGACCATTTTGTACTGAATGGCAACAAAATGTGGATAACAAACGGGCCCGATGCTGACGTAGTGGTGCTTTACGCTAAAACGGATGTCAGCGCAGGTTCACGTGGCATTACCGCATTCATTATTGAACGTAACTTCGCAGGTTTCACTCATGCTCAAAAGCTGGACAAGCTAGGCATGAGAGGCTCGAATACTTGCGAACTTGTATTTAACCATTGCGTAGTGCCAAAAGAGAATATTCTTGGCGAGTTGAATCAAGGCGTCGAGGTGTTAATGAGTGGGCTGGATTACGAGCGCGTCGTCCTCGCTGCCGGACCACTCGGGATAATGCAAGCTTGCATGGACATTGTGGTCCCGTACGTACATGAACGAGAGCAGTTTGGAAAACTCATTGGCGAGTTTCAGTTAGTTCAGGGCAAGATCGCCGATATGTACTCTCGAATGAGTGCAGCAAAAGCGTATGTATATACCGTCGCAGCGGCTTGTGATCGAGGTAACGCAACACGCAAAGATGCCGCTGGCGCGATTTTGTACAGTGCAGAGCTCGCCACACAAATGGCACTCGATGCAATCCAGTTGCTCGGTGGGAATGGCTACATCAATGAATACCCTGCTGGTCGTTTGCTACGTGATGCAAAGCTTTATGAAATCGGCGCGGGTACCTCTGAGATTCGCCGCATGTTAATAGGCCGAGAGCTGTTCGAAGAATCTCGCTAACGGAACATACGACAAGGAAGTCATTATGGCCATTATCAAAAGTAAAACTAAGCCAACTGACGAGTTATTTCTTTCCAATAAAGCTGCGATGGAAACGTTGGTCACTCAACTTAATCAACACATCGAGACCATCAAACAGTGCGGCGGTGAAAAAGCCATTCAGCACCAGAGGCAAAAAGGAAAACTCCCCGCACGAGAACGCATCGCGTGCTTGCTTGATGACAACACTGACTTTCTTGAAATCAGCCAATTTGCCGCCTGGCAAGTGTATGACGAAGCGATCCCCTGCGCTGGTGTTATCGCCGGCATTGGTATCATAGAGGGGATTCAATGCATGGTCATCGCCAACGATGCTTCGGTAAAAGGCGGAACCTACTACCCACTCACGGTAAAAAAACACCTTAGAGCGCAAGAGATAGCCCAACGTTGCCAACTCCCCTGCGTGTACTTGGTGGACTCCGGTGGCGCAAATCTCCCTCATCAGTCCGACGTCTTCCCCGATAAAGAACACTTTGGTCGCATTTTCTTTAACCAAGCGAGAATGTCGGCGAAAGGCATCCCCCAAGTTGCTGTCGTGATGGGGCTTTGCACTGCTGGGGGCGCGTACGTTCCTGCCATGGCGGATGTGTCCATTATGGTTAAAGAGCAAGGCACCATTTTTTTGGCGGGGCCACCTTTGGTGAAAGCGGCCACTGGCGAAGTCGTGACGGGTGAAGAGCTCGGCGGTGCAGACGTGCATTGTCGAAAATCTGGTGTCGCAGATTATTACGCTGAAAATGATGAACATGCCCTAATGCTTGCGAGAGAAGCCATTGCCAATGCCAATAGAACAAGACCTGTTAAGCCAGAAAACACCGTGCTTCCTCCCCGCTACGACGCAGAAGAAATCTATGGAATCGTGAATGCCAACTTACGACTGTCATTCGACGTTCGAGAAATTATTGCCCGCATCGTCGATGATTCTGATTTCGACGAATTCAAATCCTTGTACGGCAGAACGCTAGTGTGTGGCTTCGCTCGTATTCAAGGACACTTGATTGGTATTGTGGCAAACAACGGTATCTTGTTTTCTGAATCGGCACAAAAAGGCGCGCACTTTATTGAGCTGTGCGCCAAACGGAAAACACCGCTTCTTTTTCTCCAAAACATTACCGGCTTTATGGTCGGAAAAAAGGTTGAAGAAGAAGGCATCGCAAAACATGGCGCCAAGCTAGTGATGGCCGTCGCTTGTGCTGACGTGCCGAAGTTTACCGTGATCATCGGTGGATCGTACGGCGCTGGTAATTACGGCATGTGCGGACGAGCGTATGATCCAACCATGATGTGGATGTGGCCGAACGCGCGTATTTCTGTGATGGGCGGAGAACAAGCAGCAGGCGTTTTAACACAAGTTCGAAAAGACGCGAAGGAACGTCAGGGGGAAGCGTGGTCAGAGCAAGAAGAGCACATTTTTAGAGAATCGATCATAGACTTGTATGAAACACAAGGACATCCCTATTTTGCGAGTGCTCGGCTATGGGATGACGGAATTATTGACCCTAAAAAAACGCGTCAGGTGTTGAGTCAAGCGTTAACGGCAGCATTAAATGCCCCCATTCCTGATAGCGAGTTTGGCGTCTTCAGAATGTAAGCATCCAAAGATGAATTAAGGAAGTTAGTATGCAGGAAATGCAACCAAGCATTATTCCCAACGCCCAAAGGCAAGATGATGTTCTTTGGCATGTCGATGATAATGGCGTAGCGACCATTACCCTAAACAGAACAGCTAAACACAATGCTTTTGACGCTTGTACGATCGACTTGCTGATCCACCGCCTAGATTATCTCGCTTTACGAACGGATGTGCGGTGCTTGGTATTAAGAAGTAACGGCAAGCACTTTTCATCCGGGGCCGATTTGAATTGGATGCAGTCGATGGCCGACAGCACGAGGCAAGATAACTTCATTGATGCCCAAAACTTGGCAAGACTCATGGAAACATTAGATTCGTTCCCTCAACCCACCATCGCAGTTGTTCAAGGTTCCGCTTATGGTGGTGCTTTAGGGTTGATTTGTTGTAGTGATATCGCCATCGCAAGCCGAAGTGCCAACTTTTGCTTAAGTGAAGTTAAGCTTGGTTTAGTTCCAGCGACCATTGCGCCTTACGTCATGCGCGCGATGGGGAATAGACAAGCTAGACGCTATATCTTAAGTGGTGAAGTCATTTCAGCCGAAGATGCCGAACGGTTTGGTATTGTGCACGAAGTGAAAGAAGCCAAACAGCTTGAAAATGCGGTCGATAGCGTAATCAAGACGTTGCTACTTAATAGCCCAGATGCGATGCGTAAAGCGAAAACGCTCTGCCATCAATGTCATCAAAACCCCATTGATCAACAACTGATTCACTATACTAGCAAGCTCATTGCGGACATTAGAGTATCACCCCAAGGTCAAGATGGGCTGCAAGCGTTTCTTGAAAAACGTAGCCCAAGTTGGGTCACCAAGTCACAGGACAAGTAATGCTACCTTCCAAAGTAAAGATTGTCGAAGTAGGTCCTAGAGATGGGTTGCAAAATGAATCTCCTGTTGCGACCCAGACTAAAATCCGGCTGATCAACTTACTCTCTGATACTGGGTTAACGCATATTGAGGTGGGCTCTTTTGTCTCACCCAAATGGGTGCCACAAATGGCGGACTCAACAGAGGTCATGAAAGCAATAACACGGCGAAATCATGTTACCTACTCTGCCCTGACTCCAAACCTAAAAGGCTTAGAACAAGCGTTGGAGGCTGACGCCAATCAGGTCGCAATTTTCACTTCATCCTCAGAAGGATTCTGCCAACACAATATCAATTGCTCGATTGCAGAAAGCCTAACTCGCTTCGAACCTGTAATGCGATTAGCCACCAAACACGGCATCCCTGTTCGTGGCTATCTATCCTGCGTTGCCGACTGCCCTTACGATGGCCCGACAGCCCCTAAACAAGTGGCGAGCGTGGTCAAATCACTCATCGATTTAGGGTGTTATGAGGTGTCTCTAGGCGACACAATCGGTACAGGCACGCCAAACCGTATCGCTGCTATGCTAGAAGCCGTCATGTTGGTTGCACCTCTTCCCCAGCTGGCTGTCCATTTCCACGACACATGGGGACAAGCTCTCACCAACATTTATCAGGCACTGAGTATGGGCATCAATACCATCGACAGTAGTGTAGCTGGGCTGGGTGGATGCCCATACGCTCATGGCGCATCAGGAAATGTCGCAACGGAGGATGTACTGTATTTATGCCAAGGGTTAGGAATAGAAACGGGGATCGACTTAGAGCTACTGGCTAAAGCTGGCTGGATGATCAGCGAAGAGCAGGGTCGGCAGCCTACATCAAAAGTGTCATTAGCATTGCGTAACCGCGTATTATCACTTTCGTAGAAGGCCATCCGGCACCTCAAATTCTCCCAACCCAAGCTAGCTCCATCTACTTTCGAGTAGTGAAGCGAAACCGCCCGCCAGTACGGTAAATAATTAAAGAAAATAAGATAAGCACACAACCTACTAATTTATTTGCCGTTAGCACTTCGCCATACCACAGCACGCTCAGAATAACCGTCCAAACTGGTTCTAATATCATAATTAGAGCAGCGTTACCTGCCTGAACAAATTTTTGCCCCATGGTTTGCATTACGTAACGCAAGCTCGTCGCTAATAAGGTACTCAACGCAAACCACCACCAAATAGAGGAGTCCACCTCTGCCGGGAAAGATTCCATAAAAAATGAAACCAACAAACCTAAACAACCTGCTGAAAAAAGTTGCACGCAAGTAAGCAGCAGCACAGGTAGTTTTTGAGAGTATTTGCTGTTCACATTAAAATGAAGCGCCAAAACCAGTGCTGCACCAAGAAACCACAATTGACTGGCCGATTGTTTCCAGCCACCAACTAAAGAAAGACAAGCAAGACCTAATACAGCGATAGGCAAAGAAAGCCAGAAAATTCGTTGTGGTCGTTGACGAAACATAACCCATGCAACAATCGGCACAAACAGCATGGAAAGGCTCATGATAAATGCGCCTTCCCCGAGAGTATCACTGATAGAAATAGCGTAAATCCATGTCATAACGGCACTGCCTAACAGGAGCCCGACACCACCAGCAGAAAGCACATCTTTTAAGTTTGCTTTCAGCAAAGGTCGGTAACATAGAGGCAGTAAGCAGAGCGAAGCGATAGTAAATCGCGCCCCAATAAAGCCAAAAGGTGGTAAACCCTGTATTGTTTCCTTAGAGAATATCCAGCCAAGTGCCGCGATCATCGTCGTCGCAACCAGAATAACCGTCGCTTTGCGTTCTGAGTTAAACATAAGTACTCACAAAATATGGAACACACAATAGCGCAGCAAGAGAGTTTTACTGCACTATTGTGTAAATTTGAAAGGGGTTTGTGTCGAGCGAAAAAGTGAAAGCCCGATCCTCTCCTGTATTGTTGTCACGCAGATTGAAGTTCTGCTGCTAGATACATTAAATGCAGGCAAAGTCTTAAGGCAAGCCTTTTCGCATACTAAATTACTTTAGCATTCTATACAGCAAGCAAACTGGCTAAAACCTGTACCAGGTGTCGAACTACCTCCCCTTCAAAACGCTTAACTTGACTGCGGCAGGAGTAGTATTGCGACTTCAGCGCTCCTCAATACAGGTTGAATAAGGCGAATTGCTTTTTACCCATCGCCCCTACAATGAAAACTTATTGATTAACTACAACGAGCGGTTAAATTGCTCCACGGCCTCTACAACACGGCTAGCGCCATCTTGTATTTCATTCATCACATTGCCTGCTTTTTCAGAGAGCTCTAGCGTATCTAGTGCTTCTTTTTGGCATTTAGCGATCAGCTTAACTGCGTTATCTGTTCGCTGTAGGTTTTCACTGACCATTGTGACAATTTCATCGGTGGTTGCATTGGTTCTTGTAGCAAGCTGTCTGACTTCATCGGCAACAACGGCAAAACCTCTACCATGCTCACCCGCACGAGCCGCTTCTATCGCCGCATTTAACGCCAATAAGTTAGTTTGGTCAGCGATACCACTGATGCTATTTACCAACTCGCTAATACGCGATGAGTGCGCTTTAAGCTCGTCAATCGCGGTGTTCGCTTGCTGCATTTGCTCGGAAAGTATCTGCATCTTTTCTAACGTTGAGCCTATAACCTCTTGCCCTTGCAGGGTTTGTGTTCCAGTTTCTTGCGAGATTTCATTCGCCAATTGCGCAGCCTGGGCCATTTTCTGTTCCTGCATCACCTGCTGGGTAATATCTGTCGCGAACTTAACGACCTTGTAGAGCTCTCCTCTGTCGTTATGGATAGGGTTATATGAAGCCTCTAACCACACCTCTTCACCATAACGGTTAACTCGTTTGAATCGCTCTGATGAAAATTGCCCTTTTGCTAAACGTTGCCAAAACTCACGGTAAGCTTGAGAGCTCGACTCTTCCTGATCACAAAACATGCGATGATGCTTCCCTAGAATCTGATCAAGCGTATAACCCATTGTGTTTAGGAAATTATCGTTGGCTTTTAAAACATGGCCATCTAATGTGAACTCAATCACCGCCATAGAACGACTTAATGCATTTAGCATGTCCTCTTGCTCACGGGATGATTTGATCGTTCGCGTAAGTTCAGAAGCAAAAACAAAAAAGCTTTCTACTTCTCTGCGCTCATTTAAAACAGGCTGGATAATCGTTCTTAACCAGGCTTCCTCACCATTACCTTTCCGTACTTGCAATGCCCCATTCCAGAACACTTTATCTTGGACGGCTTTCTTCATTCGATGAAAGTGGTCTGTATTGCGCGAATTTGACGGTACCAATTCAGTAATTGATTTCGTTAAGATCTCATCATCATGTAAGAAAAGTTCTTGCTGTAGTTTAGTATTTGCAGAAGTAATGATACCTTTACTATCCAATGTTAAGCGGATCATCTCTTCATCTAAACTGGTTTGGATTTGCTGCAGGATTTGCAACTCCTGCTTTAATCGTTGATTTTCTTGTTGAAGCGACTTATTAAAAAACATGACTTTCTCTCATTTGACCGACCTTCGGATTAGTCAAAGGTTTATTATTTGTATACCGAATAAACTGCAAGCGGCACAATCGTTTGGTTGCATATTCAAACGCGATTTCTATTTCTTATCAAAGGACCCCGCAGGGAATACGGCGATTTTTTCTCCAGTGTAACCTAAGCGCAGTATACTGAAATTTCTTCAGCACCCAAGTTGTTTATATATTTATCAATATTAAAGCTCTTTATCGCCAATTTGAGGTTTATATTTGTGGATATACTTATATGGAGAAGTGGTGTGTTCAGATCAATAAGCCTTTTCATTTAAAAAAAGGGCCTTGACTTAGTTCCAATAATTTTCGCCGTTTTACCGCTTTTCCACCCGACTTTTGAGCGATTACCCACTCCTTATTCGCTTGTATTTCTATTAACAACGCACGGAGCAACAAGCGCATCGATTTGCCCAGTATCAATACGTTGTGGTATTCGCTCATTCAGTTTGCCGTGAAGGTGATGAATCACCACCTCATCAGTCGATTCGTCACGATCAGAAATGAGGCAATGAGGTAATAACGCATGACACCAGAGATTACATTATGTGTCCAACATTGTGCCCACTCCTAAGTTTCATAACTTCCTTCCCTCGGACGCTTCTATCTCTCACCACAGCAACTATGCTTTAAACGACATGTATTCAATTGTCTAGCTTCAACATATGAAGGTTAAGTGAACATAAACAAGCGAAGGAAACAGGGCCATGGAAGTCGATAAAAATGATAAGTTAACAAAAAAATTACAGATAGTGATTCATTGGTCTGTAAGAGTATTGTCGATAGTTATGTTGTTTGTAATCGTCATGGGTGTGATAGATGTTGCATGGACGATATATCAAAAACTTATCACGCCACCTAAACTCATTCTGACGATTTCAGATATGCTAGCCACTTTTGGTGCTTTTATGGCCGTTTTAATTGCTATTGAAATTTTCATCAATATAACTATTTACCTGAGAGAAAATGTTATTCATGTAAAAATCGTCATGGCCACCGCGCTGATGGCAATCTCCCGAAAGGTCATTATTATAGACTTTGAAACCTTGTCTCCAATGTACCTGATTGGAATTGCGGCTGTAGTTCTTAGTATGAGTCTTGGTTACTGGCTGATCCATAAACTGCCCAATAAGAGCCATACTGAATAAACTTCTCAGCCTCCCGACTTTTCAGATACTCTCACGGCATGAAAAAGTCTTGTCTTGGCACGTTGAAGCTAATAAATTCCTCCATGCTAGGCTCTATATACTGCGAGACTACAAGATTATAGAGTAGTGCCTAAGCGGAGAAATTATCGATATTGTTTTCTAGCAGCTAATCTTTGAGTATTGGCACAGCTCAATGGGGGCAAGTGTTGCTCCAGTTCCCCCATCTGATATATACCCTCAACATCTATGCATTTTACTTTCAACTTTTCCGTGGTCCTCTTAAACAAGGTCGTCACGAGTAGCCTGAAGGATTACATCCGGCTAGAAGTAACAGCCAGAAAAGTGATTGTCAGGTGGTCGGTCATCTCGCCGTAAAATTAGCTCTTAACGTATACCTTCAGCTCAGTTTGCGAAAAAGCCTTAAAGGTCAAAGTAACTTTCAATCCCATTCAGAGTGTTGGTCGTGGCCACAGCGGCTAATATCAACCCCATGATCCGACTTACAGCACTAGCTCCTGTATTCCCAATAATCCTGTGTATGCCGCTGGCCATTAATAGCAAGATATAAACAACCAATAGTACCAGCAGCATCATAGCCACGGTCTGGACTTGCTCCCAAATATTAAACCGCACGTTCTCTGTGAGTAAAACGGCGGCTAATATTGCGCCAGGGCTAGCAATTGATGGAATGGCTAGAGGAAAAACTGCTGTATCATGATGACTATTGAGCGTTCTGATTTCTTCTGCTGGTTTACTCTCACCAAATATCATAGTCAAAGCAAACAAGAACAATACGATACCGCCCGAGATTTGAAACGCAGACAAGGGAATACGCATTGCTGTAAGTATGATTTCACCAGCAACAACAAAAAACAGTAGGATAGCAGCGGAGAATAGAGTCGCAAACAGAGCGACCTTACGCTTTGCCACTTCTTCATAGCTTTTTGTGGCTGCGATAAAAACGGGCACAGTACCTATGGGATCGATGACAGCAAAGAAAAAGATAAAAGTTGCCACAAAGTCAATCATGCTACTTCTCCAGTACCAATTTAGCTTTAAGGATAGAAGATCAGCTTGAAGTAGCAGAGAAAATGTTTGACGCTAACATAGCGAGAGCTCATTCAGAAAAACAAAAATGGTGCGTTATTTACAATACAGAACTTACTTCTATCCTATCGATAACTATTAATATCTCAAAGGTAATGACTACCATACCTAACGGTAGTCGCCATCGCTTTAGACTTCTCAGAGAACATCAAAAAAAACAAGTGAACGAGAAGAATATCGACGTCATAAGATAGTGAGGCTTTAGTGTTTATACCAGTGCTCTTTTGACTCCATTTGAGCTTTTACTTCTGCACTATATTCAGCAGTAGGTCGTGCCAATAACCTTGGAATGCCGATAGGTTCTCCGGACTCTAAACAATAGCCATACTCCCCTGCGCTCAAGCGAGCCAACGATCGTTGAATCTTAGGTAACAGCTTTTGCTCTCTATCTATGATTCTTAATGCGATTGCAGATTGCTCCTCACTGGACGCCCTATCGCTTTCGTCACTGAATTCCATTGGCGCAATCATCTCTTCTTTCGCGCGTTCAATATGCGCTAACGTCAATTCATAAAGCTCAAATAATCGGTTTTCAAAAAACGCGAGCTGAGCTTCATTCATATAATCCGCCTCGGGCGCTGCAAGAATTTCTTCTTCTGTCATGACATGCTTTTTCTCTTCGTTCATAGAACCTCCACACCGAGATAAGAGTTCGATCTCTAAATTCCGGACATCTGAACCTGTGCAACTAAACGACAAATAAAGCCGCCAATAAGGTGCAGTACTCGACACAGTAACAAACTGCTTGATGCCAGAGTTAAGATCACCGACTATATTAATTGTTACATTATAACATTACACTATAAAGAGCATGAGCATGAACACCCAGAAACTCCCTGTTACGGTTTTATCCGGCTTTCTAGGCGCAGGAAAAACAACCGTTTTAAGTCATATTCTTAACAATAGACAAGGCAGAAAAGTCGCGGTCATCGTCAACGACATGAGCGAAGTCAACATCGATGCGGCAACTGTTCAGAATGAAGTTTCTCTCAACCACAGTGAAGAAAAGTTGGTTGAAATGAGTAACGGCTGCATCTGTTGTACCCTGCGTGAAGATCTACTTGAAGAAGTCACTAAACTCGCGCAAGAAGGCAGATTCGATTACTTAGTTATCGAGTCCACTGGCATCGCCGAGCCACTTCCCGTTGCAGAGACTTTTACGTTTGCTGATGAAAACGGGCTATCACTTTCAGACGTTGCACGTTTAGACACCATGGTTACGGTGGTTGATGCGATTAACTTTCTGCGTGATTACGATGAAGCTAAGTTCTTAACAGAGACAGCCGAATCCTTAGGTGAAGACGATGAACGCAGCGTCGCCGACTTACTCGTCGATCAAGTCGAGTTCGCTGACGTGATCCTGATAAGTAAAACCGACCTCGCTGAGAAATCAGAAATCGAAAGGCTTCTTGCGATTCTTAAAACCCTAAACACATCGGCCACTATTCTTCCTATCTCGAATGGTGAAGTAGAACTTGATGCCGTACTCGACACACAAAGTTTCAGTTTTGAAAAGGCGCAACAAGCCCCAGGTTGGTTGAAAGAAATGCGAGGCGAGCACATACCTGAAACCGAAGAATACGGCATTTCCAGCTTTGCCTATCATGCGAGACGCCCTTTCCATCCAGAGAAGTTTTACGACTTCCTCCACAATGCGAAAGATTACGGCAAACTGATTCGTTCCAAAGGTTACTTTTGGCTAGCAACCAGACCAGAGTTTGTCGGTCAATGGAGCCAAGCGGGAGGCATCGCACGTTATGGTGTTGCGGGTATGTTTTGGAAAGCAATTCCGAAAGAGGAATGGCCGACGGCTCAAGATTACTTAGATGCTATAAACGACATTTGGCAAGAACCTTATGGCGATATGCGACAAGAATTGGTGTTCATTGGTCAGGGATTAGAGCAACAGAAATTGATTGCTCGTCTTAACGAATGCTTGTTAACAGAAGATGAGATGGAGCAAGGGCTCGACTATTGGTTATCTCTGGAAGACCCTTTCCCTGAATGGGAACAGTAAACGACTGAGATTCAAAAAAGCCTCCCACCATTCGGGAGGCTTTTTCGTTACACAGAGCCAATTTTGGTATACCGAGCCAATTCAGTAAGTCCGTTCTTGGTACAAGCCGAGATTCAAGCATGCACCAAGGGAATCCTCACCAGTACATTCAAACTGTCTTCTTCTGGCTCAACTTAGCTATTTTCTTTGGCCAAGGATCTTCAAATGTTGCCCCCTGTTGCCATTGCTCCAATTCCGCATCCGTTAAAAAGCAGTTTTCCAGCGCATCAATAAACACATCGACTTCGTTTTCTTGCCCAATCACCGTTAAGCGACAACGACGATCACCAAAGCGGCTTTCAACACTGTCTATCTTATCTTGCAGGATTTGACGATGTTCCTCAGTGAAGTTTTGCGATTCGTCATTGATTACCGAAGCGCGCCAAAAGCCTGTAATTTCAAGCCCCACATTGCCGCTTGCTTGGCTCCAAAGCAGTGAAACATCGTCTCGAGTTGGAAACCAAAAGAACCCCTTACTGCGGAACACACCTTTAGTTAAATACTGGTGGCAGGTACTCCACAAACGCGCAGGATGAAAAGGTCGATCATCTTTGATCACTTTGGCGACAAGGCTTTGTTCGTCTTTATCAGAGAGATTCAACGGCTCATTCACCGTCTCACGAAGTTCTGCGATTAACTGCTCAACAAGGAAGAAATTGTAGTCTTGCTCACCTTTCAACATGCGGATATCCAAGTTTCCCCATGACGTTTTGATTATCTCGGTGTAAACATTAAGCGGATGAATCCCCTGCGCGATGTTGCGAACGGTATTGTCATCCACTTTGTCCGTCTTGGTGAGCATGACACGGTTTGAGAACATAATTTGCTCTACCAACAAGTTTTCAACGCCGCGAACACCCTGCTTTACGTTCTCTTGCCACTTCGGAATTAAGGCAGAGCCTTGTCGATAGTCATCTCGCAACCAAGTCGCATCCACCAACGTAATCACGTCTTTGAGAGCGAATGGTGCGTTGTTTTTAAAATACTCAACCAAAGGCAAAGGATGACTACTGCCCGACGTTTCAATCACAATCCATTCTGGCCATTTTTCTGCGCAGAGCTTTTTAAGGGCTTTATCGAGCTGCCTTACACCACTCGGGCTGCTGATGCTGTCTCCACTGATCGTGACAAAGTTGCCCTGCTCTTCACTCACCGCATCGGTATTTAAGATAAGCACGCCATCAACGTCTAACTCACTCATGTCATTCACAATAACGGAAAGATCAATACCAGAAGAATCGGCTTGTTGAAGAATGTTGCGTAAAAAAGTGGTTTTCCCTGACCCGAGAAACCCATGCAAAATAGTGACTGGAATTGATGGCATACCTTTGACCTACAAACTCTGAATAAACACATGTTATAACATAACAATTTGATGAGTTATAGAAGGAATCCAATTGCTGTCTTAGACCCAAAGCTTAAGAATCGGTAAAGACCACAGAGACTGATTTTTCAGAACTCGCCTTCGTTTCTCAGCACGTTTCATCACCAGCAAAGGTCTGACTATTGATAAAAATAATAAGTGGTTACAAAACGACCATTGCTTTGTTTATAAAATTGGAGAAAGATGACAGTACAGCGATTTATAGGAGGTGGTGTTATGACTTTAGTTCTTACCATTCTTATTTTCCTAAGTTGTATTGCGATGCTCGCGATTGGTGTGATGTTTTCACGTAGGCCGATCAAAGGCGGAGGTTGTTGCAAAGCGTCCGATGTTGCGGATGTGGGCGCACGTAAAAGAAAAAATCGCAGTCATTATTCTTCTAGGAACACATATTGACACTCACCTATTGCTCCAACCTCACAACACAAAATAGCATAACTGAGCCCTAACAAATTGTCGGGACTCAGTTTTTCGTTTCTACTAGATAATCAAACTCTGATACTCGCGCCAAAAATGAAGGTTTCTGGATGTTAGGAAGCGACTTCGCGATAGGTAAGTCGGCTTTCATTGCATCAACCGGACGATTACGAACTAAAACTTCAAAATGTAAATGTGGTCCGGTTGAACGACCAGTATTCCCAGAGAGGGCTATTTTTTGCCCACGCTTTATAACTTGACCTTTTTTAACCAAGATTTTATTCAAGTGTAGGTAACGAGTTTTGTACACACTGTTATGTTCAATCACTAAATAATTACCGGCATAAGGGTGCTTGCGGACCGCAATTACTTTTCCATCCCCAGTAGAATAAACTGGCGCACCGATTGGTGTCGCGAAATCCGTTCCGTTATGCGGGGTGACTCTTCCCGTCACTGGGTGTTTACGCTTAGGGTTGAACCCAGAGGTGATTCGGCGGTATGCCCTATCGACAGGATAACGGTTAAACGCTCGCTCCAAACTGTTACCAGCTCTATCATAGAACCGTCCATCCTCGGCTAGAAATGCAGCGACTTCGCCCTTCGCTAAGTTAAAAGAAATAGCCTTAATCTCACTATTGCCAGTTTTGTGTTCACCTAAATATTGCTGTTTCACTAATATATCGAAACGGTCACCGGCTCTAAGAGATCGCGCAAAATCAATCTTATCTTTCATCACCTGCGTAATATTTGCGACGTGGCCTGATGTCAATCCAACTCGATGTGCCGAGACTGAAAAACTCCCTTTGATTTCTCCCGAAAATAAGGTTTCACGCCATTCCCCTGAAATTTCCTGAAATTCGTAAGAGAAGGAGCCATCGTTTTCTCTAGTGTAGATAGCCTTCTCTACAAGGCTCATATGATAAATTAGTCGACTCAATTGCCCCATGTCATCCATCACTAATTCAAGCTCTTCTCCGGGCTGAATCATATCTAGCTGGAGGTGATCAAGATCAACTGAGAGAATTTGCTGCAAAATACCGTAAGGGAGACCCAATTGAGCGAAGATACCACTGAGCGTATCTCCCACTTTAACTATGTAGTGTATTTGTTTAGGTTTAGGCAACGGAGTCAAACTGCTATCTGAGGGAACCACTATCTTTGATGATGGAGGTGGTGACGAATCACTGCTTTGATTCAGTTGAGTGCTGTGACTATCTTGATTTGGCTCATCCTCTGTAGGTAGAAGCAAAGCGACCGAAAAACAAAACACAGCAACGATTAAAGCAATAAATTTAAACTGACTCATGAGAAACTAAGTATCAATAACAACGATTGTTATGTTATAACATATCTAGGATTATTTTTACTCAGTTTAGTAAACGTTTATTCAGTTCACTGGATTGGCTAAGAGAAGACCAGTCATTCACCCCATTCTCTTTGAGAAGGCTCAATAATGAACACATTCAATTCAGCACTTATCGTTGCAGGAACACACGGAAACGAACTTTCTGGTATTTATTTACATAAACTAATCAAAGAAAAACGTTACTCTGTCAATAGATCAACCTTTTCAGCCTGCTCGATCATCGCAAACTCCGAAGCAGTAAAACACAACGTCCGATACATCGATACAGACTTAAATCGCGAGTTCTCAGCAATGAATAGCAATCATTGTCCTGATTTGCATGAAAGCAAGATTGCACATCAATTTATCGAGAAATATGCAAACCAAGAAAAACTGTTGATTGTTGACCTGCACAATACAACAAGCAATATGGGAGCGACGTTGATTTTGCTTTCTAACGATGTGTTTTATCGGAAACTGGGCGCGTACGTCAAACAACGAATGCCATCAGCACATGTCCTTTTCGAAGAGCGAAAAGAATGGCAAGAGCAACCTTACCTTTGTACTGCTGGGCAATATGGAATAATGATTGAGGTCGGGGCGCAAGCACATGGTGCGCTAGAGTACAGTACGTTGGAGTTGATGAAACAGATGCTTACCGCAGTATTGGACTATGTTGAAAAGCACAACCTCAACCAAATAGGCTTACTGAGCGATTATGAGGCGTTTTTTTACACCGAAGAAATCAGGGTTCCACTTGATCAAGAGGGTATGCGGCAAGCACTAGTACACCCTACTATTTGTGGCAGAGATTTTGAGGCGGTCAAACCAGGAGCACCTTTATTAGCGACTTTCGCTGGTTATGATATCCATTGGAATGGCAAAGGGGAAATTTACCCGCACTTTATCAATGAGAGCGCCTACAGTACCGCAAATATAGCAATGGCCCTCGCTAAAAAAAGACGTGTTTCTTCCGTGTAACTTAAAGCAAGTAATTAGGCCACGTGTAACGTGGATACCTCACCCCATGAATAAAACTGTGCCTGAACCGCATAGGCAGAAAATACGGGTACTAACCCCACCCTAATACGGCAGCATAAGTGCCCTAAGCGCAGCTTTAAAAGAAACCCCACTAGAATTTTAAGGAGGTAAGACATTATGGTTAAAAGGAGAGTTTTCTCTTTTCTATCATGATGCCTTCTCCAAACATCGAAATAATCTATCTTCAAATTGGTCATCTAGACCGGAAGAGATCAGTTCTAGGCGGCTTTCTGAACACTCGTCTAGTTCAAACTCTGTGAGTCCATCTGATGTTAGATTGTAACCAAAAATACCGCTTCCCGTGATAAAAACCGCTTTCATTCGTTCGACCTTGAGGTCGAGCAGCAATAATCTCAGCTTTTGATGATCGAACACGTTTTCAGCGGATATACGCCAACCGATACTGTAGAAACCTTCCCCCTGATTGGTTGCTTTTAGAATGCCGCTCTCAGGCATAGGCAACTCAGGAACAAGTGACTTTTTCTCTCTTTCACGATAAAGAACAGAGGGCGTTTTTTGCACGTCAATACGAGTCGCTCCCTCACATTCATGAAAAGGGATAGCGCCATGTTCAGCGAAAATCACTTTTGTTTCCCGCAGACCGAGCTTTGCTATATAAGCCGTCAGCTTTTGCTCATCTTCATCTTGATAGAGATCGCGCTTATTACCTACCACTGTATCTGCGATAGTGATTTGCTGGTTAAACGTTTCATGCTCAGTGTACTTAGGATCCGATAGTTTACGTGCATCGACTAAAGTAATGTTTTTTTGCAAAGCGAGAATTTGACGATAATACTCGGTCGATAGCACTTGCAGTACTTCTTTAGGATGACCAAGGCCTGTAGGTTCAATCAACAATCGATCTGGCCTTGCTTCAGACAATAATTGATTTAAGGCGATTTGCATCGGAAGACCTGCTGCACAGCACATACATCCCCCGGGGACCTCTCGAATAAACACTTGGTCTTGTTGTTTTTTTTGGCCTTGTAACAAGCTGCCATCAATACCAACTTCGCCAAATTCATTGACCAATACAGCCCAACGTTCATGACTCGGTTTATGGGTCAATAAGTGCATTATTGCCGATGTTTTCCCCACCCCGAGAAAGCCAGTGATGATGTTAGTCGGCACTCGCGAAATCAGTGGCTTATTAAAGTTCATTGGCAATTCTCCGGTAGCCTTGGACTAGTTCATGGTTGGCAGAAACGACGGATTCGGAAAAAGCTGAATATTCTGGCGGCACTTTAGAGATACTCTCTAAATCAAAACCGACACCAATATTGGTCATCGGTGGTACATGGAAATAAGCGGGTAAATCGAGGCCATCGACGACACAGTTATGACGAATAACACACCTCTCACCGATGACGCTATTGAACACGACGGAGTTGAAGCCAATGAAAACATCATCACAAACCTGGCAAGGACCATGAATAATCGAACGATGAGCAATGGATGAGCGCTCACCAATGGTCACCGCAGCCCCTGCCTTAGAGTGAATTACGACACCATCTTGGATATTGGTGTCACGTTTGATGACGATAGCTTCCATGTCTCCATGGTTATTAACTTCGTCAGCTCGAATAACAGCATAGGGTCCAATAAAAACGTTATCCTCAATAATGACTTTGCCACAGATAATAGCGGTTGGATCGATAAAGGCTGTTGAGGACACCTGTGGCATATGGCCCGTTGGGTTTCTTCTTAACATAATGCTTCCAGTTTGTTTATGGCTCTTTTTTTACGGTCAGCGACTTAACGATTGAAGGATAAACGCATCGCTCCAGCTGGTTTATCGATGACTTTGTTATTGTCATAAACTAGCGCGCCATTGACCCAAGTCTTTTGAATTTGAGCTGAAAATTCATGTCCAGCAAAAGGCGACCAACCACAATGATATAAACTGTTTTCGTTGCTAACTCGTGTTGGGGTATGAGCATCAACCAACACCAAATCGGCGTAGTAACCTTCACGCATAAAACCTCGGCCTTGAATGCCATAGCGAATGGCCGGGTTGTGCGCAGTTTTTTCGACTACTTGAGTCAAACTCATATGACCTAAACGGACATGCTCGAAGAGAGTAAGTAACGCATGCTGAACTAACGGCAGTCCGGCTGGAGCCTGCTCGTAAGGCACTTGTTTTTCTTGCCAAGTGTGAGGAGCGTGATCTGTTGCAATGATATCTATTTGCCCCGTATTTAACGCTTTTAACAACGCATCGCGGTCACTAGGAAACTTGATTGAAGGATTACATTTGATCAAATTACCAAGAGCGCCATAATCTTTGTTGCTGAACCAAAGATGGTGAACACAAGCCTCCGCGGTGATTGATTTATCTCGAATGTCTCCCTCGTCAAAAAGTGCTAGCTCCTTCGCCGTTGTGATGTGCAGCACATGCAGTTGGCTGTGATACTTTTTGGCAAGTTCTACCGCATAAGAAGATGAAGCGTAACAGGCCTCTTCGTCACGCAAAATGGGATGGTCTTCGATAGTGAAACCTGGCTTCTTAAGCCTTTGCTTTTGCTGGTTTTGTTTAATAACAGTCCCACTTTCACAATGAGTAACAATGAGTACTGGAGAGTCACGAAAAATTGACTCTAACGCTTGCGGATCTTCGACTAACAAATTTCCTGTTGATGCCCCCATAAATACTTTCACACCACAATGTTGTTTGGGGTTAAGTTGTTTAATCTGTTCAAGATTGTCTTCGGTTGCACCGAGGTAGAAAGAATAATTCGCAAACGAGCTTTCTTTAGCGAGAGCGAACTTGCGCTCTAACGAGTCAATAGTCGTTGTAGCCGGACTAACATTGGGCATTTCCATGTAGCTTGTAATACCGCCGGCTACCGCTGCCCGCGACTCGCTTGCAATTGTGCCTTTATGTGTCAGCCCAGGTTCTCGGAAATGCACTTGATCGTCAATCATGCCTGGCAGTAAATAAGCCCCTTTAGCATCAATTACAATATCTCCGTGTTGTACGGATATATTAGTAGCAATCTTGTCAATTCTTAGATCAACAATACGTAAATCTGTTTCGGTAATGGCTCCTTCGTTGACCACCCGCGCGTTTTTAATCAATGTTGCTGACATAATTCATTCTTTTAGATAATTTGAAAAGGTGGCCAATACTCGGTCACCTTGTGAAGCTATAAGGGGAGATCGTGTGTCTGCCTCATAGGGGGCGGTTTGCGCATTCATCGCAAACACAGGAAATCTCAAATTGTGGGCTAAGAACGGTGAAGCCTTCTTGTATGGCTTTCGCACATACGCTAGAAATAACATTGGCTTCAACCGCTATTTCACTAACCTTTCCACACTGAGAGCAAATCAAAAACTGTGGAACGCCATGCTCCTGATCGCACGCGATTTGAGAACAAACGACGTATTTACTAGATGTATTGAGCTTATGGACAAAGTGCTCTGCTTCAAGGAAATCGAGTATTCGATAAACCGACATCGCTTGAATGTTTTGAGAAAAGTTGTGATTGCAGTAGTCAACTAGTTCGTAGGCAGAAAGCGGCTTCTCCGCATATAGCAGCGAAGTCAGTATCAATTTCCGTTTAGTAGTGAGTTGTTTACCTCGCAGCAGGCAGATTTTCTCTACCTGCTTCATGACGTCATCTACCGTTTTGAGCTTTCTCATATCTCTAGATGAAATCCAATGTGAGTAGTAAGCGACGTTCATTATCTGCAACATGTGGAGAGCGATGTATAAGTCCAGTGGCTTCATTGCCTTCCCAACCACTTCCTTTGAGCAGGGCAACATCGCCAGGCTGCATTCGTCGTATGGCACTTTCAGAGTCGTATAAGCCCGATAGGTGATCAGGTTGACCGAGACTACCGGCACCGAGTTTAGTGCGATCAATGGTATCGTTGGTTAACCATTCGGTCGCTCGGCCGGTATAAGTTATGACAAGTCTGCAAGGCACACGATCAAAGTGAAATTTCGGGCACATCGGGCTGTCTAGGCGAGTTAGTCTCAAACCTGCTTCTTTAACCTCAAACAAACAGCAGAACATATCGACGATTAAAGCAACATCTTCACTCAGCGCATCAGCACACGCATAGCCCTCTAACTTGCTTCGTACCCATTGTGCAGCATCATCTGGCGTGACACTTTGTACCAGTGCCAATCTAGGCTCCTGAGCCAGCATCAGATTAATGTCCTTCGTCAACTCTTTCGAGAGCGTTCGCTGCCATATGGCAATATTGTGCTCTGGTTTGTAGATGTCGCTAAGTATGTTCGCTGATGTCGATATCGCCAACGATGATGTTTTTTGGACACGAAGCGGGTTCTCAACTACATCAATGCTCATATATCTTCCTCCCAAGCGTTAAAAAGGTCAGGTAAAGGTTTTAATAACGTTGATTTTCTAGGGCTATGAGACCTAGTAATCGTTACGATTTCGCTCTAGTTCACGGACATATTGACACAGTCCCACCCCATGTAGAGTCAAGTCAGACAGCGCTTGTGAAGAAATCAACGTTTACTCTCCTCAATAGGAGACTACTGGTTGTGAGATCAATTCTTTAAACAACAAATTGTAGAGCCCCAAACAAGGCAATGTTATAACATAACAATTAATCTTTTCAATATTTACCTTTTTTGATTAAAGATAATTAGGGGAACATCATGAGCATGCGAGCACGGAAATTATATTCCGCGATTAGAAAAGTAACGCGTGGGTGAATCGCCATAGACCCGACGAAACATCGCAATAAAGTTACTGGGCGTCGAATAACCTAA